>JANYAD010000128.1 GCA_025355165.1 Gammaproteobacteria bacterium
CGGCGCAGTTCCCGATATAACTGCAAGAGACGTTGCTTGTGATATTGCTTGCGCCGATGCAGACGGATGACTTGGGCGATGACGTCGCCCCAAATTCCGCCGATGTTGGGCGGTGCGATTTGCGAACGCAGACGCAGCCAGCGGTCCACTCGGTACAGATTGAGCAGCTGCCAGCCCAAGTAGAAGCAGGCGGCGCCTAACACCCAGAGCCAAATGGGCTGGATCAGCAGACCTAAAAAAAGGCCCAACAGCAAAATGCCCGCGAGGCGCGCGAGCGCAAAGGTCCACATCGCTGCCATGAGCTTAAGTACTCGCTCCTACAGAGCTCGCTTAGGCGTCTCGCGTCGAAAATCGGTAACCCGCGCCACGCACTGTCTGCACAAATTTTTCCAATGCGAACGGCTCAAGCGCCTTACGTAGTCTGCGAATGTGCACGTCCACAGTCCTTTCTTCCACGTAAGTATTACCTCCCCAGACCCGGTCCAGCAACTGACCGCGCGTAAAGACCCGCTCTGGGTGAGTCATGAAGAAGTGCAGCAGCCGGTATTCCGTTGGCCCCAGGGCGATTTCCCGCTCCCCTGCACTTACCCGATGGCTCGAATCGTCAAGCTTCAAGCCGTCGACTTCGACGATATCGTCGGCCCCGGCCGGAGCGGCGCGCCGCAGCACCGCCTGGATGCGCGCCAGCAATTCGCGCGGCGAGAACGGCTTGGTAATATAGTCATCGGCACCGCCTTCCAGGCCGTTGACCTTGTCATGCTCCTCGGCACGCGCCGTCAGCATGATCACCGGAATCTCTTCGGTGTCCTTGGCGCGCTTCAAAGACCGGGTAAGCTCCAATCCACTCATATCGGGCAACATCCAGTCCACCAGCATCAGGTCGGGCCGGACATCGACGATGCGAGCCCGCGCTTCGCGGCAATCTTCGGCCTCCCGAACGTCGTAGCCGGCCCGCCGCAATCCGAAGGCAATCATGTCGCGAATGGCCTTCTCGTCCTCGACTATCAAGATGCGCCTGGCTGACATTACGTAGTCCCTTGATTCCAAAGCCGACTATTACAGTCTTCGATTGTGACAGTTCCATGACTGTGTCTAACGAGCGGCACGTTCCATCTCGGTCAGTGCCACTTTATCCCTTAAATACAGCGGCTTCAGATCGGCCGGATCGACCCCGCCCGCCGCCGCGAATCGCCAAGCACCTAAGTAGGCCATTTCGCGTGCGTTGGGCAAGGCCCGGGCATGCACGGGTTGCACCTCCACCCCCGGTATCTGCGCAAGCTGCGGATAAACGGAGAAGCCGCGGCCGATGCCGACATAGCGGCCAATCAGCCTCGAGGCGATGACGTGCGGAGCGTCGACGCCGAGCGCACTGCTTTGCACCACGACGGACGTCGCCACGCCAGGCGTGGCCTGCGCCGTGAAACAGCCCCAATACAGCTCGCCCATCCGCGCGTCGAGGCAGGCAAGGATGCGAGTCTCATCTTTTAGGGGCGAGGCCTGGGCGGCCTGCAGCGCCAATGCCGAGAGGGTGGTGACGGCTGCGATCGGCAGATCTGCGCCGAAGGCCAATCCTTGAGCCACCGCCACGCTGATCCTGACACCAGTGAAGGCGCCCGGTCCTATGCTCGCGGCGATCCCATCGAGGCGGCTAAAATCGACTTGCCCCTCGGCCATCACCTCCTCGACCATTTGCAAGAGCTGCTTAGCGCTGCTCTTGCCCGATTCGCTCGAGCGCACCAGACACTCGCCGTTCGACAGCAGCGCCACTGAACAGCACTCCGTGGCCGCATCCAGTGCCAGTACCCGCATCGCTACAGAACCTGCGAAACGCTGGGCAAGGCCGCAGGGCGGGCACGCAGCCGGTCGCTTAAGAACTGCGCCGCCGCGGCCCCGTCGATGATCGGACTCGGCGGCATCGCCTCGAGAAACACCCTTCCATATGCTTTGGTTTTAATGCGCGGATCACCGATGACGATGACTCCAAAATCGTCGAAATCGCGGATCAGCCGGCCCACTCCCTGCTTCAACGCCAACACGGCTTGCGGCAGTTGATACTCAAAAAAAGGATTGCCGCCGCGACGCCGAATTCCTTCCAAACGGGCTTTGAGAAGCGGATCATCCGGCGCGGCAAAGGGCAACTTGTCGATGGCGACAATCGACAGTGCCTCGCCCTTGACGTCCACCCCTTCCCAAAAACTGCCGGTTGCCAAGAGCACAGCGTTGCCCAGTTCTCGAAACTTAGCGAGCAGCGCTTCTCGCGGCGCCTCTCCTTGCACCAGCACCGGGAAGGGCGGCTCGGGAAAACGCGCCTGCAGAGCGCGAACACCCTCTGCCAAGGCGCGATAGCTGGTGTAAAGCAGGAACGCCCGGCCGCCGCTGGCGGTGAGCAGCGGCGCGCACGCCTCGATGAATCGCTCGGCAAAACGGGGGTCGTTAGGTTCGGGCATGGCAGGCGGCAGGAACAGGCGCGCCTGTTCGCGATAATCGAAAGGACTGTCGATGCGCAGCGTGCGCGCTTCGGCCAAACCGATTCTCGCAGCGAAATGCGAGAAGTCCTCGCCGATCGCCAGAGTCGCCGAGGTGAACACCCAGGCGCAGGGACGCGACTCCACATACTCGCGCAAGCGCTCCGCAATCTCGAAGGGCGTGAATTGAAGCGTCATGCCCATCGCCCCGGCCTCCACCCACCGCAACCCGGATTCATCGGGGAGCTCGCAAAGCTGTGCCAAGGCATTGGCGAGTTTCGCGGCGCGGCGTGCACAGTTCGAGGTTCCCGCACCGCCGCCTAAACCCTCCAGCTGCACCGCCAGCTCGCTCAAGGCGGTTTCGATGCCTGGCAGGCTGTCGATGAACGCATCGGGCAATTCCGCCCAGTCGTAGCGTCCGGCGCCGCGCTGCAGAGCAAATCGCAAGCCCTCGAGTTGCCCCTCGACCGCCAGCACGGCCTCAACGAGGGCCGGCGCGCGAATCGCCGCCGCGGCCAATTCGGCGGAGATGTCGCGCAGTAGCACCTGCACTTGGCGCACCGACCAGGACTGGCCGAAGAACTGCGCAGCAATATCCGGTACTTGATGCGCTTCATCCAAGATCACCGCTTCGGCACCGGGCAGAAGATCGCCAAACCCCTCCTCCTTCAATGCCAGATCGGCCAGCAATAAATGATGATTCACCACGACGATGTCGGCGGCCTGCGCATTGCGGCGGGCATCGAAGATGTGACAGCGCGAGAATTGAGGACATTCCTGACCCAGACAGTTCTCCCGGGTCGAGCTGATGCTGGGCCATATCGGGGATTGCTCTGGCATGTCGGTGAGCTCGGCCAAATCGCCGCTTTTGGTAATCGCCGCCCAGCGCGACACCTTGGCCAGCAGCCGCTTAACATGGCGCTCCGGCGCCAACAGCGAGCCCTGGGTCGCGAGTTCCAGCCGATGCCGGCACAGATAATTGGTACGCCCCTTGAGGAGCGCGATTTTCACCGGCAGCCCTAACGCTTTAGCCAGAAGCGGCACATCGCGTCGAAACAGTTGGTCTTGCAGGGTGCGAGTGCCGGTCGAGATGATGACGCTGCGTCCGGACAACAGTGCCGGAATCAAATAAGCAAAGGTCTTGCCGGTGCCGGTGCCTGCCTCGACGATCAAGGGTTCCAGCCGCGAGAGCGCCGCGCCGACTGCCTTGGCCATGACGGCTTGCTCGGGGCGGTAGGCATAGTTGGGCAGCGTCTTGGCGAGCGGTCCGCCCATGCTGAAAACTTCTTTGTAATCGGGGCTCACGGTGCCGCTAGCCTACGATGAAACCACATGAACTATTTCGCGCGCGCGCGAAAACGTACGAACGCCACTGAATTGCCCTTTAGGCTGTGTTTCAGTTGCCAGCGAATGTGCGTGTAGTCGGACGGGGCGGCGAGGTGCGGCGCACCGCCCCGCTCCTGCACCTTGAGATTCTCCGAAAGATCGAAGCTATGCCCCCCATCGACGGAATAAGTCACCTTGCTTGCGGGTCCGACAGCCGAGTCCGCGACGTAAACGGTGTGTTCCGGAACCGCATAAGTCACCGTTGGAGCGGGGCTGCTGGTGGGCGCGGTGTTGCGTACTTCCAGGGTATAAATGAGCCAGTCCCCCGAGGCAACCCGGTCAGCGGGCACGAGCTTTGTCGTCTCGCGGCCGCGCACGACGTTGCGCAGTTCGACCTCTGCAACCGCCTTGATCGCGAGGTTCGATGCCCGCGTCGCGCCTGGCTCTTGAGCGCTGCCCACACCGAAGCACAGCAGAGCACTAGATAGCAGAAAGCTGCGCGCGGCCGCGCCCGAGGCTTCGGCGCGCGCCACTAAGGCAGTTCGCAGCCTATCTTCCGCACCTTGTGTCATTACCCGATTGTAAGTCATTGCAATCATATACTTATCGCTATATCTGCATTCGAATTCTAGTAGTTTTTGTCGCTCGCCCGCGTTCGAAACGAGCTTCATTGTGGGCTAATCCTGACGGCAAAAGAGTGTTGGCGTACCCACAGCCATCTGTCATCCTTATTGATCTATCAATCTCTCTTCTAGGGACCGCCATGGCCACCGCCCCACAGCACGTAACCCTCGCTTCCATGAGTCGAGATGTCGCTGCCTGGGTGGATGAAGTTGCGCAGCTGACGCAGCCTAAGAAGATTTACTGGTGTGATGGCAGCGACGCTGAATTCGTTGCATTGGAGCGCGAGTTGGTGGCGGATAAGCAATTGCTGCCGCTCGACTCGCGAAGCTTTCCCGGTTGCGTGCTGTCGCGTTCGGACCCCTCCGATGTGGCACGGGTCGAACACCTGACTTTTGTTTGCACCCGCAATAAGGAGGATGCCGGGCCGAACAATCATTGGATCGCCCCGCAAGAAGCGCACCGGCAAATGGACGCGCTGTTCGCCGGCTGCATGCAAGGACGGACTCTTTATGTCGTACCGTATTGCATGGGACCGCTGGACTCGCCTTTCTCGCGCTGTGGCGTCGAAATAACCGACAGCGCCTACGTGGTGCTCAACATGCAGATCATGACCCGCATGGGCCGCGCGGCGCTTGAGCGCATCGCGCGGGACGGCGCTTTCGTCAAAGGGCTGCATTCCACGGGAGATCTGGATCCGAAACGCCGCTTCATCATGCATTTCCCCGAGGAGTTGTCGATCAAGAGTTTCGGATCCGGCTATGGCGGCAATGCCTTGCTGGGCAAGAAGTGCCATGCGTTGCGGATCGCAAGCTGGCAGGCGCGCACCGAAGGATGGCTTGCCGAGCACATGCTCATCGTCGGCATAGAAAACCCTCAAGGCGAAATTTACTATCTGGCATGCGCCTTCCCCTCCGCCTGCGGCAAAACCAACTTGGCCATGCTGATTCCTCCCGCCAGCTACCAGGGCTGGAAAGTCTGGACGGTGGGCGATGACATTGCTTGGCTGCATCCTGGAAAAGATGGGCGCCTGTACGCCATCAATCCGGAATCGGGCTATTTCGGCGTGGTTCCGGGCACCAATGCCAAAACCAACCGCAACGCCTTCGAGATGATCCACAAGGACACGATTTTCACCAATGTGGGTCTGACGGCCGATAACCAACCGTGGTGGGAAGGATTGACCGAAGGCACCCCGGTGACTGATTGGCAAGGCAGGCCGTACAACAGGGCTATAAGTCCAGCCGCTCAACCGAATTCTCGCTTCACGGTTTCCGCTAAGCAAAATCCCAGCTATTCGAAGTTGGCAGATGCTCCCGGCGGGGTGCCGATTTCGGCCATCATATTCGGCGGCCGGCGGCGCGCGCTGGCGCCGCTGGTGTATCAGGCTCGCAATTGGCTGCACGGCGTGCTGATGGGTGCCGGCGTTGCTTCCGAGACCACGGCCGCGGCCACGGATGCGGTGGGTGTGGTTCGACGCGACCCCATGGCCATGAAGCCCTTTGCCGGCTACAACTTTGGCGACTATTGGGCGCACTGGATCAATGTCGGTGCGAAATTGAAGTTTCCGCCGCAAATTTTCCACGTCAACTGGTTTAGACAGGACCATGCCGGCAAGTACCTGTGGCCCGGTTATGGCGAGAACTTGCGCGTGTTGCGCTGGATCATCGATCGATGCAATGGCAAAGCCTCCGCGCGCGACACCGCGATTGGGCATCTGCCGAATTCGCACGATCTGGACTTGCAGGGCCTGGAAATAAGCGGCGCTGCCCTCGAGGAGTTGCTCGCGGTGAATCCGCTGCTTTGGCAGGAAGAATTTGCCGGGATCGACAAATATCTGGCCGAATTCGGCGAGCGGGTTCCGCAATCGCTAAAGACAGAACTGAGCCAGGCGTTGCAGCGAGTTCACTCCTCGCAGGTGTAGCGGATCACCTGGGAGGAGTTGCTATCGGGCGCCTTTCCCAGGCCGATTAATCCTTCGCCGCGGATTTGCATCGAATCGCGGCGCACGAAAGCTTCCTCACCATCCTTGCCCAGCACGAACGTGCCGTTGGTGCTTTGATCGATCAGCATGAACTTGTTGCGATTGATCTCCACGCGGGCGTGCATGCGCGAAATGAGATTGCCCTTCACCACCAGGTCATTTTCCTCGGCTCGCCCGATGGTAATGTTGGCGCGTGTGTCGTCCACCAGGACTTCTTGCCCCTGATACCGTAACCGCAGGCGCTGCGACTTATTGGCCTTCTCCCGCTCGCGCGAGGTGATGGCAATGGCCGGGACCATGCTCGTGACATCTTCGGTCTGCCATAACACCTCATACAACGACACTTCGCTGCTGCGGCCCTTGAGCGTGGCGATGTCGATCTGCCGGACCAGGGCGCGCCAATCGGGCGACAGCCGCTCAACCATGGTTGCCGTGGTCATGATCTGACCGGCCTTGGCTTGGCTGGTCATGCGGTTGGCGGTGTGCACCGCTGATCCGAAGATATCTCGGTTCTCCAGAACCACGGGTCCAAAGTTGCAGCCGATGCGGATCGCCACCGTTTGTTCTTCCACCTTGAGCGCCGGATGCGAGGCGATCTGCTTCTGCATTTGCGCGGCCGCATTCAGCGCGTCATCGGCGGTGGGAAAGGTCGACATCACCTCATCGCCCATGGTCTTGATGACCGTACCGTGATTTTGATCGGTTGCGGCGCGCATCACCTCAATGCAGATTCCAACCATGTCGCGTGCGCGAAGATCGCCCAGTAACTCGTAGAGCTTTGTGCTGCCGACGACATCGGCAAATAGGATGGCTACTTCGATTTCTTTGCCCATAGGCTAACTCATTATACTTAACGCGGGCCGCTTAGAGGATTTAGGTGGCCGCTACGCAGCGATGTCCTGCCTGATGATCGGCAGGGCCGAAAACAGCGTCTCCGGCGCTGCCTCGGGCCGTGCCGCGACCTCGGAGAGGAACCGTCGCCAGGCACGCGCCCCCTCCCGACCTGCCATGACCCCGTGCATGTGCCGCGTGACCGAGTGCAGCCGCATGCCTCGCTGCGCACACCCTTTGGCATAGCTCACCATGCGCTCGACGATCTGCCACGGCTCAGGAATCACCCACAAAGGATCGATCAGCTTCTGCTCAAGTTCAGCAAGCAATGCCGGGCGGTGATAGGCGGCGCGCCCCAACATGGTCCCATCGACCAAGCCCGCGTTAGCGTGCACCGCGGCGGCATCGACGAGTCCGCCATTCAGTATCACGATCAAGTTCGGCCGCTCGCGCTTGAGTCGATGCACCAGGTCATACTTGAGCGGGGGAATTTCGCGGTTCTGCTTCGGCGACAATCCTCCTAATATGGCCGCACGCGCATGCACGATGAGCGCGTCGATGCCTGCCGCGGCTACCGTATCGGCAAACCCGGAGAAAAACTCGTAATCATCGCGGTCATCGATGCCGATACGGCATTTGACGGTCACCGGCAGTGGGGTTGCATCACGCAAGGCACGCACGCAATCCGCGACCAGGGCCGGCTTCAGCATCAGACACGCCCCGAACGAGCCGTTCTGCACCCGATCGCTTGGGCAACCCACATTGAGATTGATCTCAGCATACCCAGCGCTGGTACCGATGCGCGCCGCCTTGGCCAGTTCCACCGGGTCGCAACCGCCCAGCTGCAACGCGACCGGGTGCTCACCCGCATCGTGATCAAGGAGTTGTCGCACATCGCCGCGCACAATGGCCGCGGCGACGATCATTTCGGTATAGAGCAAGGCGTGGGGAGCATAGAGGCGATGGAGGAAACGGCAATGACGGTCCGTCCAATCCATCATCGGCGCGACGCACAGCCGTCTATTTAGCAGCGTAACGGGGGCTCGGCCGGCATCCCTGTCATTTGTTTTCAGCATAGAGACCGCATGTTGCATGCCGGGCCCGCCGCGTGCAACAAAAGTCTTTAAAATCCCAAGCTCATCTGCGCACTGTCCGGTATCGGCGGGCGAAAAAGGCGGGTATCGAGCTCATAACGCTCGCGGGAAGCGGCAAAGCCCAACTTGCGCATCGCCAGCTCGAATCGAGTGCCCAACAGCTCGGCATACGCACCGGTGCCGCGCATTCGCGTGCCGAACTGCGAATCATAGTCTTTACCCCCGCGGGTCTGATTGATGAGCGACATGACGTGCTTGGCGCGGTCGGGGTAGTGCTCGGTGAGCCATTCGCGAAACAGTATTTTCACTTCGTGCGGCAATCTCAGCAAAACGTAGCCGGCACGCGTGGCGCCCGCCGCCTTGGCCGCGCTGAGAATGTCTTCCATTTCATGATCGGTGATCCCCGGAATCACCGGCGCCACCAGCACCCCCACCGGAATGCCCGCCTGCGACAACTGCTCAATCACGCGCAATCGCGCCTGCGGCGATGCGGTCCTTGGCTCCAACGTTCTTTTGATGTCGTTGCTCAACGAGGTGATGCTCAGCATGACCGAGACCAAACGGTGTTTCGCAAGATCGGACAGCAGATCAAGATCTCGAATAATCAAGGCACTCTTGGTGACGATGGTCACCGGATGGCGGCAGCGAGTGAGCACCGCGAGAATACCGCGCGTCACCTCGAGCCGCTTCTCCAAGGGCTGATAGCCGTCGGTGTTGATGCCGAGCGCAATGGGTTTGCAGACATAGCGGGGCTTGGCGAGTTCCGCCTCCAAGATTTTCACCGCATCCGCCTTGTAAAAAAGCTTGGTTTCGAAATCCAAGCCCGGTGAAAGGCCTAGATAGGCGTGGCTTGGGCGTGCGAAGCAATAGACGCAGCCATGGCTGCAGCCGCGATAGGGATTGATCGAAACATCGAACCCCACGTCCGGCGAGTCGTTCGAGGTGATGACGCTGCGAGCCCGGTCGGGCAACACGGTTTCTGTGAGGTTCTCAACAATCTCGTCTTGATACCAGCCGTCATCGGTTTGTTCCAACGTGAGCGAATCGAATCGCCCGGGAACATTGGATGCGACGCCTCGACCTTTGAAGGTTTGGTGACCGAAGAAATTGCGCGGCATCGCGAAACTCTACCCTGCGATGAGGCGTTCGTAAATCCAGTAGTCGCGGGGGGCGACTACTGGATAAGCGGCCCGTGTGATGAACCGGTCAGCGGGCGACGAAGGCGCGCTCGATGACATAGTCACCGGGCTCGCCCACGTGCGGTGAGATTTCAAAGCCCCTCGCATCCAGCATCGCGGACAGGTCCGCCAGCATGGCGGCGCTGCCGCAAATCATGACTCGATCCTCGGCCGGTCCAAGGGCCGGCATGTCGATGTCTTCGAACAGCTTGCCCGTCTCGATCAAGGCGGTCACCCTGCCCTGATAGCGAAAGCGCTCCCGGGTAACGGTTGGAAAATACACCAGTTTCTGACGCACCAGATCGCCCAGATATTCGTGATGGGTCAATTCCCATTCAATGTAGTCGCGATACGCCAGCTCGCTGCGGTAGCGCACGCCATGCACCAGAATCACCTTCTCGAAGCGCTCGTAGACTTCCGGATCCTTGATCAGACTCATGAATGGCGCGAGGCCGGTGCCCGAGCTCAACAGATAGAGCCGCTTGCCCGGTTTCAGATCGCGCAACAGCAGCGTTCCCGTGGGCTTGCGGCTGATCAAAATCTCATCGCCCGGCTTGATGTGCTGCAGGCGCGAGGTCAGTGGGCCATCGGCAACCTTGATGCTGAGGAATTCCAGATGCTCTTCGTGGTTCGCACTGGCAATGCTGTAAGCCTTCATCACCGCTTTTTCATCGATGCGCAGTCCGAGCATGATGAAGTGTCCATTTTCGAAGCGTAACGCCTGATCCCGGGTCGTCGTGAAGCTGAACACCGTCTCGTTCCAGTGATGTACCGTCAACACCCGCTCTGATCCAATGGCCGCCATGTGAGCATTATCGGGGCATCGCCTTAAACCGCCTAGTCGTGGCCGGACATATGACTATGCGAAAACGTTATGGGGCCGCTGTAGGAGCGCATCGGACAGAGGCCGTGGGCCTGCGCCCATGTCTGCTCGCGGCCTGCGCTACGTGCGGCCATAAGGCCAACCACTTGAGAATACGTGCTGTCCAATACAAATGCGGAGACAGGAATGAAAATCTTATCCACCCTGGTGGTTGCAGCCTCGCTGCTGGCCGGTTGCATCAGCAGCAACAATCCACCGCCACCGGCGAAAACCACCGTCATCGTGCCCCCCAATTCCACAACCACGGTGGTCTGTCAGGACGGAACGAAGCCACCCTGCTAGCGTGTGACAGGGCTGCCGGCCGTTGGCCGGCCGGCGGCCGGTTCCATTTGCACAGCCTTGAGACGCTGCACCCGCGACCAAAGCTGGCCAGCAAAGATCACGCCGGTTGACCGAATTCGCAGTCCCGAGGCGCGCAAGGCCTGAGCAGCCCAAGTGTTGCAAGTGCGCAGCGCCCAGTACCTTGTTGCCGCGGGAAAGTACACGCTGCCCTCGTAAGGCCCGGGCGCATAGGGACTCGCTGCGCCGCCACGGGAATCGAGCGTATTCCAGATAAAGGCCTGCAGGGCCTGCATTTGTGCGCTATCTAACTTGAGCGCAATAACCTGTTCGGCGCCGAATCCCAACTGCGGGGATGAGGATAAACCGGTCATCAGCATCATACCCGAGCCCGGCCAAAGCGCTGCCAGAAGCACAGGAGCGTTGTGATTCTTGGCCAATAAATAATGCCGATCGCCGAATCCGAAGAACACATACCGCGCCCCGGGCAGCGCATCGGCGACTGCAACCAAGGGCGCTGCCAAGTCGGCGACTTCAATGCCGACATCGATATGCCAACTGCGGCGCGCCACATATACGCTCGAGGCGATGCTGGTCTCTGAGACTGCCCATATAATCACGAGCCCGAAAAGAGCTCTGCATCCTGTTCTCACCGCGCCAGCATAACGTGAAAGCAACACCTACCGCCGCAGTAAAGCTTGCTGCGATTTGCAGCTGTGCCGCCATGAGCGCCGTAATGTCCGCGTGGGCGGCCGATGAATCTGCGCCGGTGCTGCAGCAAATCGTTATCGTCGCTACCACGCCCGTCCCGGGAATGACCATCCCGGCGGACCAGGTGCCGGGAAACGTGCAGACCCTGTACTCGAGCGACTTGCGCCAGGATGGCACCGCCAGTCTGATCACAGGCTTAAGCGGCCGGCTGGGCAGTGTCAATATCAACGATTCGACCGCCGATCCGTTTCAGCCGGACATTCTGTATCGCGGCTTCGAGGCCTCTCCGGTGCTGGGGACCCCGCAAGGGTTGGCGGTTTATCAGAACGGCGTGCGAATCAACGAGGCCTTCGGCGATACGGTGAATTGGGACTTGCTTCCGGATATCGCCATCAGCCGCGTGGATCTGTTGAGCGCGAATCCGTTATTTGGATTGAACGCGCTCGGCGGAGCGGTATCACTCACCATGAAAAACGGCTTCAGTTTTCAAGGGCACGACGCGGAGTTATTCGGCGGCTCTTTTAATCAGCGCCAGGGGGCCGCGGAATACGGCGCCAACAACGGCAAGTTCGGGATCTATACGGCCGCGCATTGGCTCAATCAAGATGGCTGGCGGGTGCTCGCACAGGATGCGCTGCGCCAGTACTACCTGGATTTGGCGCTTCGCGACGGTGGCATCAGCATGGATCTTAGCTATACGCGCGCCGACAATGCCTTGTTGGGTCAAGGCGCTGCCCCGATTCAGTCCCTCGCCATCAACCGGGACAACGTGTTTACCCACCCGCAAGCCAACTTAAATTCGCAGGATTTCGTTGCACTCAATGCCGGATTGAGGTTGACCGATACGCTTGCGGCACAAAGCGTCGTGTACTTAAGGAATTTCCGGCAGAGCGTTTCCAACGGCAACGCATCCGCCTACACCGCTTGCTTGCCGGCCACTGCCCCCGCAGAGCTATGCCAAGCAGATGGCGCGACGCCGCTCACGGACGCCACCGGCGACCGCATCGCGGATTTATCCAAGGCCGGTACGATGCACATCGGCGAGAATGACTTCGAACGGATCGACTCGAGGGGTTTGGGCGCATCATGGCAACTGACGCAAACTGCAGCCATTTCAGGCCGCGGCAACAACTTGGCGTTGGGCGCAACCCTCGATGCCGCACAAACGCGTTTTCTATCGGGCAGGACAGTGGGCACGCTCGATGCCTCCCTCACCGTCCAGCCTGTCGTGCAGGTATACACGCCCGAGCAGAGCGGAGGTGTGGGGACTCAATTCGCGGCAACCCCGGTGATCTTGGATGCCACCAACACGTATTACGGCCTGTACGTGACAGACAGCTTCGAAGTGACGCCCGCGTTCTCGCTCGCAGTCAGCGGCCGCTACAACATTGCAAAAATCGACCTATCCGATCGGCGCGGTAGCACCTTGAGCGGCAATAATCGCTTTACCCATCTCAATCCGGCGCTCGGCACGACGTACAAACTCTCCTCACAGGCCACGGCCTACTTGGGCTACTCGACCAATAACCGCGTGCCCACGGCCAATGAGATCGAATGCTCTGACCCGTTGCGGCCTTGCCTGCTGCCCTCGAGCCTCGCCGGGGATCCGCCGCTCTTGCGCCAAGTCGTTGCGCACACCATGGAGGCGGGACTGCGCGGACAATCGGCGGCCCAGGCGGGAAAGCTCGCTTGGAACGCCGGTGTCTTCAGGACGAATTTAAACGACGATATCTACGGCATCGCCTCCTCGGTCAGCAGCGGCTTTTTTCAGAACATCGGTTCTACCCGCCGCCAGGGATTCGAAACAGGCATCAATGGCCAATTCGCAACCTGGTCAGGCTATGCGCAGTTCAGCCACGTCGATGCGACCTTTCGATCGGCGCTGCTCATGCATTCCCCGTTCAATCCGTTTCACGACAGCAATGGCGATATCGGGGTAGTGTGCGGCGATCGGTTGCCGTTGATTCCGCCTAATCGGCTCAAGCTAGGCATCGATTTCGCGGCCTCGGGCAACTTCTCGCTGGGCGCATCGCTGGCGCTCGCCTCCGGCGCTTTTTATCGCGGCGATGAATCGAACCAAAATGCGCGGCTACCGGGATACCATGTGGTGAGCCTGCGCACTTCGTATCGCCTCAACCGACATCTGGAACTCTTCGCCCATGTGCAAAACGTGTTCGATGCACGCTATGCCACCTTCGGCTTGTTCAGCGACCCCACCGGCGTCGGGGCGCCGGGCATCCCCCCCATGGCGCAGTCCAACGCGTCCGGCGTCGACAATCGATTTCAAAGCCCTGCGATGCCGCGCGCTTTTTTTGTCGGCGTGAAAATCGGCGTTAACCGATGAACAATTTCGCCTCCAAGATCATTCCCACACAGCGCTCATCCGCGCTGCGACAGCTGCTCGCGATGCGTAAGGACCTGGTGGGAAATTTACAGTCGTTGGAGAAAATTCATGGGCCGATCTGGCGCATCGCGCTGGGCCGCGGCAGCATGATCAGCATGCTGGGTCCCGACGCGCTGGAGTTCGTCTGGAAAAATCGCGACGGCGCTTTCTCCAGTGCTAGCGGGTGGTATCCCTACATCGGCAGGGTCTTCCCCGGCGCGATCATGGCGATGGATGGCGAGGCGCATCGCTATCAGCGCCGCATCATGCAGGTGGCTTTCAAAAAACCCGCGTTGCAAACCTACCTTCGGCAGATGAACGCCGCGATCGCGGTCGGGATCGAGGCGTGGATGCCAGGGCTGCCAAGCGCCGGCGAGGGCGGAGCGGAGCGCCGGATGTTCCCACTGCTCAAGCAGCTCACGCTCGACCTCGCGGCCTCCGTGTTCATGGGAGTGGAGCTCGGTCGCAGCGCCAAGTCTCTTAATCGGGCTTTCATGGCCACCGTGGCCGCATCCATGGCCATCATCCGCGTCCCCGTCATCGGCCTGGCGATGTGGCGCGGAATTCGCGGACGTCGGTTGCTGCTGCAGCGTTTTCGCGAACTGCTGCCGCTCAAGCGCGCCATTCACAGCAGCGATTTTTTCAGCGAGTTCTGCCACGCACGAAGCGAACAAGGTGAAAGCTTCAACGATGAGGAAATCATCGACCACATGATATTTCTGATGATGGCGGCTCATGACACGACCACCAGCACACTAACCACCATGATGTATCTGCTGGCGCGGCATCCTGAATGGCAAGACAGATTGCGAGCCAAAGCGCTGGCGCTGGGCAAGAGCCAGCTCGAGTACGACGATCTTGAGCAGCTTCAGGAGCTTTCCTGGACCTTGCGCGAAGCGCTGCGCCTTGCCCCGCCACTTACCTCGATGCCGCGCATGTGCACCAAAACCACCTCATTTCAAGGATACGAGATCCCGGCAGGCACAATGGTCGGTGTTTATCCCATCCACGTTCACTATAGCCCCTCGCTGTGGAGCGATCCGAATCGGTTCGATCCGGAACGATTCAGTCCCGAGCGCCAGGAGGACAAGCGCCACGGCTACGCGTGGGTGCCGTTCGGCGGCGGCGCGCACATGTGCATCGGCCAGCACTTCGCCACCTTGCAGGTGAAGGCCATCATGCACCAACTGCTGCTGCGTTATCGCTGGAGCATCGCCAAAGGCTATGTCATGCCCTATCAGTGGGTGCCCATCTCCAAACCCAAAGATGGCCTATCGGTGACCCTAACTCGCCGCACCGATGGCTAATCGGTCCACGCGGTTAGCCCAGTCAGCGGCATCGATCTTGAACACGACATTGGGATGGCTGGGCTCTCCGGAATAGCTCACCATTTCTTCGCCCAGAAAGATGCCACCGAGCTTTTCCATCGCTTTACGGGAACGCCAGTTGCTCACGCCGACTTTGAAAGTAACGCGGTCCACATACTTGAAAGCGTGATCGAGCATCAAGGTTTTCAAGGCGCGATTGTAGTGGCGCGCCCATCGGCTCCTCGCAATGAAGGTATAGCCGATGCTGATTTGACGCAGGGCTGCTTCATAATCGCAGTAACGCGAGCTACCGATCAACTCGCCGTCGGTATTGTCAATGATGCGAAACGCGCCGCCCGATTGCATAGCCCCGTTGAAGTAACTTTCAAACACCGGCCGCTGGTAGCGGTCCTTATTCGGGTGCTGTTCCCAGATGAGCGGGTCAGAAGCCACCTCGTATAGCGCCTGAAAGTCGCCTGGCTCGAGCGGCTCCAACTTGATCAGCTCGTTGTGAAGGCGAGGTTGCAGTTCGAATGCCATGGTCAGGATTGTATAACGCCCGCTTTGAACTCAATAGCCAAAGCGATAGTGAATTTGCGCATAAATCTGCCGTGGCTCATTGTAATGCACGCCGCCGAAGGTGAGGCTGTTGTCCACCAGCAAGTGTCGATCAGCCAAATTGAGCACCGTGAGAGAGGCTGAGAAACTCGGGCCGAATGACTTGCCCGCCGTTAGATTGACTTCCGCGTGCGCAGGCAGATGACTGGGCGGCCCGTTGCCGTTGGCCAGCCCCGAGCCGTAATAAAGGCTCAAAGACGCAAAAGCCGCCCACGGAAAGTTCAGATCGACGCCCGCGTTGGCGGTGTTGCGCTGATCGTGATCGAGCGCAAAACTGCCGGAGCGCGCGCCGAAATCCGTCAAGCCTCCGGTAATTGCACCGATCCCGTCCGCACTCTGGTTCGAGTACGCCAAATGGAATTGACCGACGCTGCCCATTTTGGGCGAGCGCACCGTCAGCTCGTTGCCTTGGATCAGGGCTCCGGCAATGCTCAGGGGCAGGAATGCATTGGAGTTGCCTAGTGCGTTGTGGTCGAAGAAGTTCTTGGCTCGTGTATGAAAATGATCCACATCCATAGTCCATCCTTGGACAGGAATGGTGACTCCGACTTGATATTCTTCATCGCGCTCACCGTGAAGGGGCGTGAAACTCAAGTCGTTGGTGCGCGCGAATGCGAGCAAGGGACCGCTGAGGGTACTCAGCGGCGGTGCTTGATAGTATTGGCCCCAAAACCCGTGCAGAATCCAAGGCACTGCGGGGATCTTCAAGGTCACCGCCATGCGCGGACTGGTGGCATTTTCCGTGACCGCACCCGCGAAGTGCGTTTGGCGCACACCGCCGGCAAAGCTCCACCAATCGGTTGCCGTAAACGTGTCCTCGATATAGGCGGCGAGCAACGCGCCGGCCGGGCTTGAGCTCTGATGTATGGCGGCATCGCCGGCGCCGTTAAACAGAACGTTGAAGGTCTCCTTGTCGTGCTGGCTGAAACCGGTGAGCCCCGCTTGAATGTCATTGCGGCTGACATGCAGACGCAGCATTTCCTGGCCCCCCAGGTAAGATGAGGTGCGCTCATCGGTGGTGCTGATGGGAAAGTCGCGCGGCGAGCCCTGCAGATTGGCCTGATTTTGATGATAAAAAAGCGAGCTGGTCAGAGAAGCGTCGGTAGAGAATTTCCTCACCCAAGAGAAAATGGCGAAGGCATCGGTTTCACGCTGCACATCGTCCGCCTGCTCACCCGGCGTGTTGGGAATCCGGTAATCGTCGTGACGCGCGGAAAGAACCACGCGCAGCTGATCCTCCGGGTCGGCATTAAATATGAGCGTGCTGAATCCGCCGTAACCGTTCTGCGCGTCGTGAATCACTTCAGGCACCGGAGTCTCAATGCCGAGATCGCTGCGATTGCCGTTGACGCTGGCGTAATACGCAAAACGTTCCGTATGGCTGCCGATGCTGAAGTAATCATTTGTCTGTGCGTAGCTGCCGCCGCTGGTAATGAGTTCTGCCTGCCTGTCGCGCTCGAATCCTGTGCGCGGGACGACGTTGAATACCCCATACGTGCGATCTCCCTGATCAGCTTGATAACTGCCGCGCTGCACTTCGAGATAATCGATGTCCTTAGGATCGATTTGCGGGCCTAGGTTGCTCGCGATGTTGGTGTTGGGAATCTGCACCCCGTCGATGGCCCAAGTGGTCTGATGGCCGCCGCGCACGTGCAACTGATCATGGACCAGGTACGCGCCAGGCACGAAGTCGGTGATCATCGCCAGGCTGTTGGAACGGTCCGCACCCGGATCTCGCGCGATGTCCTGGCGATTCACCACCGTGGTCGGGGTGGCGGTATGCAGCATTGTGGTCTCAACGGCAGCCGTCACGGTCAAGGTGTCCAGGGGCGCGCCTCTTGCGAGTTGCACGTGGGCGACGGGAGAGGAACCGGAAGCCACCGTGAGGGCTTGGGCCACGGCGGCAAAATCCGGCGCGCTCACCGTCAGCACATAGTCGCCGAGCGCGACGGTCATGAAAGAGAATTCGCCGCGCGCATCCGTCACGGATGCCTGGGTCCACTGCGAGGCGGCTGATTTGAGATCCACCCGAGCGCCGGCCAGCGGCCGGTGTTGCTGATCGTGCACCACGCCGCGAACGCTGCCGACATCGGCGGCGCAAACCGGCAGCGAGCACCACAGCGCCGCGAGCAGCGGCATCGCCAACCTTTTGATCGAGGAATTCATGATTTTTTCCTGCTTGAAAATCCACATGCGCGCGCTATTTAAAAAAACAGCCGCGAACGACGAGTCGGATCAATTCAAGCGAGGCAGGGAGGTCCGCGAGGCGGATGAGCCCTCGGTAGGCGCAAGGTTAAAAGCGGCGGCTGGAGCGCCGCAACGCGTACCGCAGGCGCCGGCACGGCCGCCGCGAAAATCACGCGATGGCAAATCGGTCCGGCGCCGGGCGCGCTGCCGAACGGACAGGTCTGAAAATCGGCATGGGTTCCCGAAGGATGGTGATGCGCGGGCATGCCCGCCATCCCGCCCGGGCACAATTCCAAGGCAAACGGCGCACCGCTTGCCGGCATAAAACCGTCGGGCACATAGGCACGAAACAACAACACTGCCAGCAGCAGTATGCCGGTCCAGGCTCCAGGTCGGTGACGAGCGGTCCTGCGCATCGTTAAACGGCGGCGGGAGCCTGCGCCAGGGGTCGAAACTTTTTGAATGCAACCACCCCAAGGCCGATGAATAAAATCAACAGCGCGCCTTGCGCGAGCGCAAACGGCGGCTCTTTCTGCGTGGGCGCCAAGGCGTGGAAGAATGAGATCTTCTGAAACGACTGCACGATCAGCACGAAACAGTTCAGGTATAGGGCGAGGACTGCGCAGCAGACGTAGACGCCGCGCCATGCACCGGCGAGGCTGTAGGCATACAGCGCCGCAACGGCCAGACCCAGCACCACCAGTGAAATGATGCCGATGACATCGGCCGCGTCAAAGGCGGTGGGAAACATAAATCCGGTGACGCTGGTGGCGGCGCTGGTGATGAGAAAAAGCGCGGTAACGCCCATGACACGTTTGGCATTGAACATGCCCGCGACGGCGAGGATGCCGCTGACAATGGCGATCAGGCTAATGATGACATGCAACTGAGTAAAGGTCGCGAGAGACAGGCCGAGGATCATGATTAACCCCTTCCTTAAGTGAGTGAGCGGCTGAAGTCCAGGAGGAAGACTACGCTGCCTGCGCGCCTTCGTCAGCGCTGCAACACCGTATGCTTAGCGCAGGTAGGGGAATTCAGTAGTCGACCGCGGCCGGGCGATATAGAAGCCTTGCGCGAACCCGATCCCCAACCGGCCCAGTTCGGCAAAGACTTCGGGGCTCTCGACCCGCTCGGCGATGGTCTCGATTCCCATGGCATTACCCACCTGCCCAATGGCCGCGACCATGCTTCTGTCGACGGCATCATGAGTAACATTTTCAATAAATTGGCCATCAATCTTCAAGTAATTTACAGGTAGAGTTTTCAGATACATGAAGGAAGAGAGACCGCTGCCGAAATCATCCAGCGCAAAGTGACAGCCCCGATTTTTCAATTCCCGCATAAAGTGCACGACGTTGCCCAAGTTTTCGATGGCAGCGGTTTCGGTGATCTCGAAGCATACGGCTCCGGGAACCAGCTGACTGGCGCTCAATTCCGCAATCAAAAATTCGAGGAATCGTTCGTCGTTGAGCGAAGTTCCCGACAGATTCACCGCGATGGTAAAGGGCTTCACGCCCGATTCGATGCGATGAACGATCCGTTCCAGGGCCTGGCGAATCACCCAGCGATCGATTGAGGGCATGATGTCGTAACGCTCGGCCGCGGGAATGAATTGGGCCGGGGTCACAAGGCTCCCGCCATCTTCGCGCAGTCTCAATAGGAGTTCGAAATGCTCGCGTTCCTGCGGCCGCGGGTGGATCGGCACGATGGGTTGATAGAACAGTTCAAATCGGCCCTCCTCGCGGGCCCGCGCGAGCTTCGATACCCACTGCATTTCCCGGTGCCGCTCCGGCATCTCATCGGGTTTGTAGAGTTGCACGCGATTGCGGCCCGAATCCTTGGCCGAATAGCACGCCACGTCGGCGGCGCTCATGATGTTGGCGACGGTGGGGACTTCATTGGTGATTTCCACGATGCCGATGCTGGCCCCCACCGCCAATACACCTCCCTGCCAGGCGAAGCGGTAGTCGCGTATGGCCTGGCGCATGTTTTCCGCAATGCGCAGCGCCTGATCCAAGCTGCATTCGCGCAGCAGGATGCCGAACTCATCGCCTCCAAGGCGCGCGAGGGTATCCCCGCTGCGCACCCGCGACTGGATCACGCCGGTAATTTGTTTGAGCAGCAAGTCGCCGGCCGGATGTCCGCAGGTATCGTTCACAAGCTTGAATTGATCCAAATCCAGATACAGGAGCACATGACGGGCGGTGGTGTTCTGGCGTGCATCCTCGACCGCCGCGGTAAGCCGTTTCTCGAATTCGCGGCGGTTAATCAAACCGGTAAGCGCATCGTGGCTGGCCTGGTAGTGCAGCGCACGGTGCAGCCGGCGTTCCTTGCTGACATCGTGAAACACCATGACCGCGCCGATGAGATTTCCGGCCCGGTCACGAATCGGCGCCGCGGAATCCTGGATGGCAATTTCCTGTCCGCGCCGATTCACCAGCACGGTGTGCTCGGCCAGTCCCAACACCTGTCCCTCTCGCAGGCAGCGCGCCACCGGACTCTCGCTGCCTTCGCGGGTGGTCTCGTCCACCACCGTCAATACATCGCTGATCAGCTGCCCCTGCGCTGCGCGGTTTTCCCATCCGGTCAAGCTTTCGGCCACCGGGTTCATATAGTCGATGCGCCCTTGCGAATCGGTGGTGATCACCGCATCGCCGATCGATTGCAGTGTCACCTGGGCGCGCTCTTTGGCCTGAAAAACCGCGGTTTCCGCCTTTTTGCGCTCGGTGATATCGGTCAAGGTCCCCTCGAAGCCGCAGACCCGCCCGTTTTCATCCCGCACCACCCGGCAGTTATCTTCCACCACCAGCATGGAGCCATCCTTACGGCGCAAGACGTATTCTTCGTTGCGCAGCTCGCCTTCCATCTCGGCGCGCCGTGCGATGTTTTCTCGATCGTTGGGATACCAAAAGAGCGCGGCAGCGGGCACCTGGTAGAGTTCCTCGGCGGAGCCGTAGCCGAGCAGATTCACGCAGGCTGGATTGGCAACGATGATGCGCCCATCGCGCGAGGTTTGATAAACCCCCTCCATAACGCTCTCAAACAGGCCGCGAAATTTTGACTCGCTGTCGCGCAGTGCATCTTCCGCCACGCGCCGCTCGATGGCGATGCCCGCGATCTGCGCCATGCGTGCCATCAATTCGTGGTCGCGGTAGGAAGGGATGCCCGTATGACGCCGGTAGATGGCAAGCGTGCCCACGATGAGGCCATCCGAGGCCACGATGGGCGTCGACCACGCGGACCTAAAACCCGCCTCGTGTGCTGCCTCGCGCCGAAACTCCCATAGCGCATCGCTTTGAATGTCGGCGACCGTGACCAGTCGGCCTAAGTACACGGCCGCCGAGCATGACCCGTATCTTATTCCGATCGGCGCAAAGTCCATGGCCTGGACGAATTCGCGCCGTAAATTGGGACCGACGCAAAAATTCAGAGCTTGCTTGGCGCGGTCCAATAAATTCACCGCCCCGCAACTGTCCGGAATGGCGCGCTCGATCAGTCCGCAAATGGCCTCCAGGGCCGAGGACAGCGGCGCGTTGGCGGCAATTTTCTCGAACACCCGCCGCTCGCCCGCGGCAATGACATCGGCACGCTTACGCTCGCTGATGTCGATAATGCTCGCCCGCAGCAAGCGGTGGTTGGAGCTGGGCAGCCGCACGAAGCGCACTTCGCACGAAAAATTCTGACCCGTGGAATCGCAGTGCAGCCACTCGAAAACCGGCACCGCCCCTTCCAAGGCGCTCTCGATGTAGCCGCGGGCAACACCGAAGGAGGCCGTGCCATCGGCCTGCAGGGCCGGACTCAACTGTTCCGGACCACAGCTCAGCAAGCCGGCCCGGGTCATTTTGAAAAAGCGGCAGGCATTGTCGTTGACGTCGACAAACCTGCCGGCATCGACATCAAAGACCACGATGACTTCCGGCGCATGCTCCACCAGGGTGCGATAGCGTCCCTCGCTCTCGCGCACCGACAGCTCCGCGAGGTGTCTCTCGGTGATGTCGCGGATGCAGACGATGTAGCCGTCCTGGCGGTTTAGATTGGCTTGACTGACGGCAATCTCGATTGCCACTCGGCCGCCGCCCTTGGTCTTGCCCCACGTCTGAGTTGCGGCCAAGTCAACGTGCGTATCGTCCGCTTTGACGGCGAGGCGCTGAAGATATTCGCAAGGATTGTTCGGATCGATATCGGCCAACAGCAACCCTAAGCTGCTGCCTAATACTTCGGGCGCGTGGTAGCCAAAGATGCGCTGGCCGGTGTTGTTGAAGCTATCGATGCGCCCGTCACGATCGACCGTGATGATGGCATCCTTGATGTTGTCGAGAATCGATTGCAGGTGGGTGGCATTCTGCTCGCGTATTTCGCGAGTCATCGCCTGCGCCTCGTCCGACATCAACTGCATGGAACGCACGACGCCGCGCCGCTCTACATCGAGCCGATCGTAGTGCGCGCTGACGGCTTGCAGGAGACGCTCTAAATTAAGCGGCGTACCCGGATCGCGCGCGGCCGCGATCTGACGCTCCAGCAGTTCGTTGAAGCCCTCCGGCTGCGCGGGCTCGCTGCGGATTGCAGCCGCGGTGTCGCGTGACAAGACCTAGTATCTCCCGCACATTCGAGTCGCCGCATCCCTGCAACCTAATTCTCGATGTTAGGCAGAATCGCGCTGCGCGGCGTGACCCGCGTCTCGGTTCAGTCAAGATCCGTCAAATGCCTTGATCCGCGGTCTCGCGCTCCGACCGTTTGCGATCGTTTTCCTTCAAATTGCGCTTTCGCAGGCGCACTGAGGTCGGGGTGACTTCGATAAGCTCATCATCATCGATGAACTCCATAGCCTGCTCCAGGGAGAAGCGAATGGGCGGCGATAGCACCACGGCTTCATCCTTACCCGAGGCGCGCATATTGGTCAGTTTCTTGCCCTTCAGGGGGTTGACTACCAGATCGTCGAGTCGGTTGTTTAAGCCGATGATCATGCCCTCGTACACTTCCTCATTGGCACCGATGCACAGACGCCCGCGCTCCTGCAAGCTGAACAAGGAATAGGCGAGCGCAACGCCCTGCCCGTTAGAGATCAAAACCCCGTTCGGACGCTGTCCCAACTGCCGTGGAACCACCGGACCATAATGATCGAACACATGGTGCAGCAGGCCGGTGCCTCGGGTCATGGTGCGAAACTCGGTTTGAAAGCCGATCAAACCTCTCGAGGGGATCATGTAATCCAGCCGCACGCGTCCGCGTCCGTCGGCCTGCATGTCCTTCAAGTCACCGCCGCGGCTACCCAATGCCTGCATGATGGCCCCTTGGGCCTCGCTGTCGGCATCGATGGTGACTTGCTCGATCGGCTCATGCGAAGCGCCGTTGATTTGCTTGATCACCACGCGAGGCCTTGAAACCGCCATCTCGTAGCCTTCGCGCCGCATGTTCTCCAGCAAGACGCCCAGATGCAGCTCGCCGCGGCCGAACACCACGAATTTGTCGGGATCGGCGGTGGGTTCCACGCGCAGGGCCACGTTATGGATGGCCTCGCGCTCCAGGCGCTCGCGAATTTGCCGGCTGGTGACGAACTTCCCTTCGCGTCCGAGGAAAGGCGAGGTGTTGACCTCGAAGGTCATGCTGATGGTCGGCTCATCGACGGTAAGGCTGGGGAGCGGCTCGACGGTGGCCGGATCGCACAAGGTATCCGAGACCTTGGGCTCCGCGATGCCGGCGAAGGCTACGATGTCGCCGGCACCTGCCGACTCGACCTCAACGCGCGTCAGGCCGTGAAATCCTAAGATCTGGGTAATCTTCTCCGACCGCTGTTTGCCTTCGCGAGACACCACCGTGACCGTCATGCCGCGCTTGAGCGTGCCGCGCTTGATGCGGCCGATGCCGATGGCACCGACGTAGCTGGAGTAATCGAGCAGCGTTACTTGCAGCTGCAGCGGCCCGTCCACATCCACATCCGGCGGCGGGCAATGCTCGACAACGGTTTTGAACAGAGGCTGCATGTCGCCGTCACGCACCGTGGACTCAAGGCCGGAGAAGCCGCGCAGAGCCGAGGCGTAGATCACCGGAAAATCCAATTGCTCGTCGGTCGCGCCCAACCGGTCGAACAAGTCGAAGGTTTGATCCAGCACCCAACCCGGCCGGGCTTCATCGCGATCGATCTTGTTGATTACGACGATGGGCCGCAGACCATGCTTGAAGGCCTTCTGGGTGACAAAGCGCGTCTGGGGCATGGGACCGTCCACCGCATCGACCAGCAGCAAGACGCAATCGACCATGGCCAGCACGCGCTCGACCTCGCCGCCGAAATCGGCGTGGCCCGGCGTATCCACGATATTGATGCGGTAATCGCCCCACGTGATCGCGGTATTCTTCGCCAGAATGGTGATCCCGCGCTCGCGCTCCAAATCATTCGAATCCATGACCCGTTCTTGCAGATCCTTGCGCGCATCGAGCGTACCGGACTGACGCAATAGCTGATCAACTAGTGTGGTCTTACCGTGATCGACGTGAGCGATGATGGCGATGTTGCGAAGTTTCTGAGTCACGGTGAAGTCCTAAGGGAAACCCACCATTATAGCGCCTTAAGAGCTCTGCGGGTTAACTTTTAGCGCTCGGCAATGATGGGGATCGTGAAGACCTTGGTGTCGGTGACATCGTCGTGTTTGAGCGAGACGCTGACGGACAGCAGCAAGACCCCCTCGATTTCAGGGGTCACGGTCACGGTGTGTTTGTAGACCTCGCCCGCTTCCGCAGAGGCGATATCAAATTGCCCCCCGGGCGCCACAGCGATCCCGTCATTGCCGCTGATCTGCACCGAGGCGGGATTCGCTTGAACCTGCGCGATCAACGCCAGGCTTACCTCCAGAGGCTGCCCGACCTTCGGTTTCCGCGCCAAGTCGAACTTGATGTCGACGAGGGCCTGGGACTTGCCCTGACTGGCCGCCAGAACCATCCCTGCGGTCTGCTCGGCGGCCGTCGAGCCGGGCTTGGGCAGCACCGGCTTGGGCCTTAAGTTCGGCACCGCGGCCCCGGCGGGAGGCGCAGCGGGTTCTTTATTGCACGCGCCTAGAGACACCACCGCACACAGCAGCAGCACTCGTGTGCTCCTTATCCACCTGTTCTTGCCGGCCATCGACATATCATCACCAAAACTGACACCGTTCACAATGTGCGACCGTCACAAGTTAAGCGGCGGCTCCATGACCGCTGCGAGCTGATCCTGGAGCGATCGGTAGTGCTGCTCCCAGTAGCGCGGCTCTGCAAACCAAGGGAAAGCCTTCGGAAACGCCGGATCGTGCCATCGACGCGCCAGCCAAGCCGAGTAATGAATCATGCGCAAGCTCCGCAGCGGCTCGATCAGGGCGATCTCGCGCCGGTCGAACGGCAAGAACTGCTCATAGCCTTTGAGCAGGTCCTGCAATTCGGTGCGCATTTCCTGCAATCCTCCGGATAAGAGCATCCACAGGTCCTGAATAGCGGGACCCGTCAGGCAATCATCCAAGTCGACGAAATGCGGCCCGAGGTCGGTCCAAAGGATATTGCCGCGGTGACAGTCGCCGAGAATGCGACCGAGTCTCGCCCCGCCCCAATGCGAGGCTTGAACCTCGACCGCCTCCAACAACTCATCGGTCACCTCCGCATACTTGGTGGCGAGATAATCCGGCATCCATTCGCCCTCGAGCACGAAATCGCGGGCGTTGCGGCCCAGGTCCTCCAGATCGAGGGAACCTCGTTCGCGGAAGGCGGAGGCGCGTCCCACGGCATGGATCCTTCCTAAGAAGCGCCCCACCCATTCACGTTCCTCGGTTGACCCAAGCTCCGGCCAGCGCCCGCCACGGCGCGGGAAAACAGCGTAGCGAAAGCCGCGGTGCTCGTGCAAGGACTCGCCATCCCGCACCAGCGGCGCTACCACCGGTATTTCCTGCGCCGCCAGCTCGAGCGCAAAGGCGTGTTCCTCGCGGATCGCCGCATCGCTCCAGCGCTCTGGGCGGTAGAATTTTGCCACCAGCGGCTCGCCGTCCTCGATGCCGATTTGATACACCCGGTTTTCGTAGCTGTTGAGGGCCAACACCCGGCCGTCGCAACGAAACTCGAGCGCCTCGATGGCATCGAGCACGGTCTCAGGAGATAACTTCGAATACGGGGCATCGCTACTCATACGAATCAATTCTACAGATACGATCCCGTCACTCCTTTTTGACACTTACACGCTGCTAGAATGCAACCCCATGCGATTGCCCCGCCCCAAATCACTGAGCGGACTGATGCTGATCGGATTCACCATCGTGGCCGCTCCGCTGCTGTTCGCAATCGTCAATGCCGCCGTGCAAATGAATCGGCTGTCGGTTCGCAGCCAACAGCTGGTGGTTCACGGCATGCAAGGTACTCGCAACAACCAGCGCATGTTCGAAGAGATCGGCGCGCTGGAGCGGCAAGCACGACTGTATCAGGTAATCGGCGATGCCAAATTGCTGGAGGTGTACGCGAGCCACCAGCTGCGCCTAGTCACCGCCATCCACGAGCTGCTGACTTTGCCGTTGGACGAAGCATCGCAGCAAGGGGTGCGGGCGGTTGAGGCCAAAGCCGATCAATTGTTGCAAGACTTGAAGCGCGCTGCGCCCAACTCGACCCATATGGCCGAGTTGATCAGCAACTTCCCGCAGCTCTCCGATGCCGCGTCCAAGCTGTCGGATCGAATCAACTTGCAGATCGATCGCGAAACGGCGAGCCTCGAAGCGGCCACTCAGCGCGCACAGCAAAATCTCGTGTGGCAAACGCTGCTGCTGGTTCCGATGACGCTTGCCGTGGTGGGCGTGTTCACTTACCTGTTCGGTCGCCCCATCCGGGCCATCGATCGGGCCATCAGCGAACTGGGTCGCGGTACCTTCTCCAGGCCCATCGTGATTCGCGGGCCTGCCGACCTCGAGCGACTTGCCGCGCAACTGGAGTGGCTGCGCGGCCGATTGCTGGATTTGGCACAGGAAAAGAACCGATTTCTGCGACATATGTC
>JANYAD010000139.1 GCA_025355165.1 Gammaproteobacteria bacterium
ACCACCTGGGAGACCTTTGCCTGCACCACTACGAGTGCGTTAGTGAGGTTACTCATTAGGCTTGCCCCACACCGAAGCTGGCGTCGACCTTTCCGTTCGCGCCCATCGCCGTCCTTACGGAGGACAAGACACGAAACGGAATTTAAAGCACGCCAAGGACTGCGACCCTCTTTTCATCTAACATAACGTGGCGGATGCGAGAATAAAAAGCGGGTTGTCAAACCGCTTAAGCGAATTCAGGGGGTGAATTATGGTGGACCTCAAGAGAGCAGTGGCGACGGCAAGCACTGTCTTCGCGCGCGGTTCCCTGGTCGGTTTCTTACTGATCCTCGGCGCATGCGGCGGCGGCGGCGGTGGTGGCGGGTCATCTGCGCCGCCAGCTCCTCCTAACGCAATTGCCACCTCTAGCCTGGCGGTGGGGACAGCGCCTTTGACGGTAAATTTCGATGCGTCAAAGAGTACTGATCCGCAAAGCCTTCCCTTGACCTTTGCTTGGACGTTTGGCGACGGAACCACCGCAACCGGCGCAACTCCGGCGCACACCTTTCAGAATCACGGGAGTTATACGGCAACGGTCGTTGTGAGCAACGGGCAAAACACCGCAACTTCGGCACCGATCACGATCTCGGTCAATCCGGCGCCACCCACCTTGCCGGCGATGTCCTTGTCGTTGAACATCATGGGCGTCGCGCCTAGCTCTGGCACTGCAACGATTGCTGCGACCGATCGAGAGAATCTGCCTCTAACCTACAGTATTGCGACCCCGCCCACCGTCGGTATGGCGAGCATCGACGCCAATTCTGGAGCACTCACCTATTCCGTTCCCGGCTACGTGAGCGCAGCAACCGATAGCCTGACCGTAAAGGTGGCCAATCTGGGGGCATCGGCTACGGCAGCAGTAACGGTGACATTGAACAGCGATCCGCTTCTCCCCAACCAGTGGCATATCCAAAACACGGGACAAAACGCGTTCTCATCAGTACTTCCAAGTGCTGGAAGCGACATGAATGTCGCCGGCGCGTGGGCCGCTGGATTCTCTGGAAAAGGGATCAAGGTTGGCGTTGTCGATACCGGTCTCGAATTGGCGCATGAGGACCTGGCGGCGAACGTCGATGGCACTCACTCCTTCAATTTTCTCACCGGAACCAACGATCCGACGCGGGCTGTCTCCGATGTCGGATCTGACCACGGTACTCAGGTAGCGGGCATCATCGCGGCGATGGCCTTCAATGGAAAAGGCGGGCGCGGAGTTGCGTACAACGCCAAACTTCGCGGGTACAACTTGATCGCCGCCGGAGCTTTCAGTGTCGCGAATATGGCGAAATCGTTCGGCAGTGATCCTATTTCATCCGACAACGATGTTTTTAACGCAAGCTTTGGAGCCGCAGCACAGGGCCTGCCGACCTTCAGCGGCGCGTTTCAAGCGATCAGCGCCACGACGCTCACGCTCCGCGGCGGGTTAGGCGCGACAATTTCTAATGCCGCTGGAAACGATTTTGCGGATTGGGAGGCGAACCAGAACACCGGGCTCTGTCAGTACGCCAACACATATGGTGTTAGCTGCGGAGACCCTGCGAACGACGAGCGACGTGGTGGCTATACGCCCATTATCGTGGGCGCTGTGAACGCCAATGGCACCCATTCGAGCTACTCAAACACTGGATCGTCGCTTTGGATCTCTGCTCCGGGGGGCGAATTCGGCCTAGACAGCGCGTATTTTCCGGGGGCCACGGACCCCAATGCCTACAAACCAGCGATTACGACCACAGCGCGTACCGGATGCGCCAACGCCCCTTACGTTCCGAAATTAGCTAATGCTCTTGATGCGCAAGGCGCGAATGTACTGGCAGCCAACTGCCAGTACACGGCAACGATGAATGGAACCAGCTCCGCTACGCCGAATGTCGCCGGCACAATCGCGCTCATGCTTGAAGCCAACCCAAAGCTAAGCGTGCGAGACATCAAGTACATCCTTGCCAAGACAGCGAAGAAGGTCGATTCAGCATTTCCTGGCGTGTCGTCAACTTCGATTGTTCCTGCCGCCACCGTAGTTTTGGAACAGGGGTGGACTACTAATTCGGCGGGCTGGTCGTTTAGCAACAGATACGGGTTTGGTGCTGTTGACGCAGCCGCTGCGGTCACGACAGCCAAGTCCTATACGACGTACCTTCCGGCACTGCAGAGTTCGACGGGCACCTATCAATTTACCGCCGCTCCACCGGCAACGATACCGCCGCAGTCGGCGAGCGGCGCATTCTTGACGTATGCCGTCTCTGAGGCGTTCAGCTCCGTCGAATCGGTCATTGTGTTTCTGAACATTGCGTCGACTCCCGGAATGGAATGCAACCAGATCGAATTGAAGTCGCCCTCGGGAACGAAGTCGATATTGATTCATGCCGCCAATGGATTCTCAAACGCAGCTGTGAATAGCGCTCGTGTCCTCTCCAATGCGTTTTATGGAGAGCCCGTGAATGGAACCTGGACGCTGACCTTCTATGATTTCTGCGCCGCCAGCGGAACCTCGACCCAACTCTCGACGACCGCCCCACAAACGCTACTCATCGTCGGTCATTGATTCTAGGAGAAACCCTATGTATCGAATACTCTGCAGCGCGCTATTAATAGCCTATAGCACGTCTGGCATTGCTCAGATTCAGGCTTCGCCGCATGTTACGCGCGCAGTCGTGGATCCCTCTAACGTAATCGAGGATCGCGGGTCGGAGCTGGAAGTCATGCCTCTGCAGCGCGCGACGCCACTACTCGCCAGTTCGACTCACCAGATCGTTCACAGAGTGGCTACGGTGCCCGCGGATATGCCCTTGGGACCGCGGACCTTGGGCGTCGTGTTTAATCACGCGATGCAGGTGCAGGGATACATCACCGGTGAGGTGGCGTTCAAGATGAAAGGAACCGCGCAGGCCACGAATGGCTTTCATGCTTCGTTATATCCGGGACTCGCCCGCCTTACGGCGCCGAATGTTTATGTGGTTCGCGCACGAACTCCTGCCGAATTCATCGCAGTGACGAAGCGCCTTCAGACGCGGGCAGACGTTGAATGGGTAGAGCCAATCGTTACATACGGCAAGTTGGATGGTGTGCCGAGTGCGCAGTAGGTCCGCCGATGGCGTCGATGGGCGTGGTTAAGGGTTATAGTGGAGGAAACCATGGCGAGTGGCGTGCGATCATGGAGGCTCGGAACGGGGCTCGCGGCGCTTGTTGCCGTCGTACTGGGCGTCTGGGGTTATCTGCAGTCGCAGCGTGTCGAACAGCTGACGGTCGCCCTCAGCAATCAA
>JANYAD010000141.1 GCA_025355165.1 Gammaproteobacteria bacterium
TACATATCCCCGGTTTCCACACTGATAAAATGGTTTCCCGACCGTCCCGGCATGGCCACTGGCATGGCCATCATGGGCTTCGGCGGCGGCGCACTGATTGCCGCGCCGCTATCCGTGTTGCTGATGAAGCATTTCGCGACGCCGACATCGAACGGCGTACTGGAAACCTTTGTCACCATGGGCGTGATTTATTTCATGTTCATGATGATCGGCGTCATCAGCGTACGAGTACCACCGACCGACTGGAAACCGGCGGGTTGGCTGCCCGCCGAACATCCGAAAGCTTTGGTGACCACGGCCAACGTGTCGGTGGATGTGGCTTGGCGCACACCGCAGTTTTGGCTTCTCTGGGGTGTGCTGTGCATGAATGTGAGCGCCGGCATCGGCGTGTTGGGTCAAGCCTCGCCCATGATTCAGGAAATGTTTCCCGGCAAGATCACCCCGGCCGCTGCCGCAGGCTTTGTCGGACTCATCAGCTTGTTCAACATGGTGGGCCGGTTTTTCTGGGCCAGCACCTCCGATTTCATTGGCAGGCGTAACACCTATATGATCTTTTTCTTATTAGGAATAGTGCTTTACGCGATGGTACCGAGCTTCGGCCACATGGGCTCGATACCCTTGTTCGTCGCGGCATTCTGCATCATTTTATCCATGTATGGCGGCGGCTTCGCCACGATACCGGCGTACTTGCGCGATATTTTCGGCACTTTTCAGGTGGGCGCCATCCATGGAAGGCTGCTGACGGCTTGGTCGGTGGCCGGTGTACTCGGTCCCGTACTAGTGAATTACATCCGCCAATATCAAATCGATAGCGGCATCCCCAAAGCGCAAGCCTATTCGGTCACCATGTACATCATGTGCGCACTGCTGTTGATTGGATTCTTGTGCAATTTGGCGATGCGCGCCGTGAACTCCAAGTACTATCACCAGGCAAAGACGCTTGATTCGCCAAACCCCGGGAGTATCCGAGCATGAATGTCCGGCTCGTTTTGCTATGGCTTGCGGTAGGAATTCCGCTATTGTGGGGCACGTACAAGACGCTGGAAAACGCGCTGAAGTTATTTCACTAACCTGCCGGACTTGCTCCCGGCAAAACGGAGTCCGCCATGCATATCAATCTGAGTCTCGCACCGATTGTGGCGTTGATCGCCGGCATCCTCATTTTGGTGATGCCCAAGCTGCTGAATTACATCATCGCGCTGTACTTGATTCTCATCGGGTTACTCGGGCTGTTCGGCACCGGCGGCGCATTTCATCTCAGATGAGCGTGCGCAGAGTCCGCCAATGGGATCGGCTGGCTTAAGCGGCGGGCGAGGATGCGGCGGCGGTGACCACCGGCCGCCGGGCAAACCAACCAAACAACAGAATGCCGCAGTAGCAAGCGGCGGGCACGATGAGCGCTTGCTTCAAACCCCAGATATCGGCCGCGTTACCTGTCACTAAGGGCACAATGGCGCCGCCGACGATGGCCATGCAAATCACTCCCGAGCCTTCGGCCGCACGCCGCCCCAATCCCTCATTAGCGAGCGAGAAGATGGTAGGAAACATGATGGAATTGAACAAGCCGATCGAGAGCAGACACCAGCCCGAGATGGGTCCGACGGTGTTGGCCGAAATCAGCAGCAGTGCGATCACGGCCCCGGCAACGCAAGCGAGTACCTTACCCGGGGAGTAGAGCCGCAGCAGATAGGCGCCGATAAATCGGCCCACCATTGCACCGCCCCAATAGTACTGCAAATGTTTGCCCGCGGCCGCGGCGTCGATGCCCATGGCGCTCGGCTGCATGAGGTAATTCACGATAACCGAACCGATGGCCACCTCACCGCCCACATAGAGAAAAATGCACAGGGTGCCGAACGCAAATCGCGGCCGGGTTAAAAGATTAAAAGCCTTCAGGATGGGCGTGTGAGGAGCCGGCTCCTCCACCAAGGCCTTGCGGCGCAGCCACACCACGGCGGCAAGAATTGCCAACGCAATGGCAAGGCCCACATAAGTATGAGCGATGACACGGCTCTCGACGCTGCGAAAGGTGTCGAGCGCGGCACCGGACAATGTTTTCGGATCAGTGCTCGCCAGCGTCCCTAAAATCAAAATTGACCCGACATACGGAAAAATCGTCGTACCCAAGGAATTGAATGCCTGCGCAAAGGTCAATCGGCTGCTGGTGGTCTGCGGCCGCCCCAACATCGAGATCAGAGGGTTTGCGACCACTTGCACGGTGGTGATGCCGGAGGCCAGCACAAATAAGGCGAACAGAAACAATCCGAACATACTGTGGGACGATGCTGGCACGAACAGCGCACAACCGGCCGTCATGGTAAGCAGGCCGACCACAGCGGAGCGCATGTAGCCAATTCGTTTTACCAAGGCCGCCGCGGGGATTGACATGACAAAGTACGCGGCGAAAAACGCCGATTGCACTAGCATCACCTCGCCGTAGCCGAGCGTGAAGAGTTCCTTCAGCTTCGGCACGAGTACATCGTTTAGACTCGTGATACCGCCGAAGGCGAAGAACAGGATGAATACGAAGGCCTGTAGGTCCGGCGCGTAGCTCGCTTGGCCCTGGCTGAAATCGCGCGGGTTAGAAGAGGCGACCTGCATCAGGTGAAGGGATTTTGTCGGATGATGGTCTGATCGCGGTCCGGGCCGGTCGACACGATGGTAATCGGCACCCCTACCAGCACCTGCAAGCGCTCCAAATAGCTGCGCGCGTTCGCCGGCAAATCTTCGTATTTTTTAATACCCACGGTGCTCTCCCTCCAGCCAGCCACGTCTTCGTACACCGCCGCGCACTCGCCGTAGCTCCCCGAGAGCAGCGGTGGGGTCGAGGCAATGCCCGCGTCGGTCTTGTAGCCGACGCAAACACGGATCGTGTCCAAGCCATCCAGAACATCGAGCTTGGTCACGCACAATGACGAGCAGCTGTTATGAACGATCGAGCGGCGCAATGCAACTGCATCGAACCATCCGCAGCGACGACGACGCCCGGTGACCGAGCCGAACTCATTTCCGACGCGCGACAGGTACTCGCCCGCCTCGTCGAACAGTTCAGTGGGAAACGGGCCAGCGCCAACCCGGGTGGCGTACGCCTTGACGATGCCCAGCACTTCATGCAGGCGCCTGGGACCCAAGCCCGTGCCGGCAGCCGCACCCCCCGCCGTCGTGGTCGACGAGGTGACATAAGGATAGGTGCCAAGATCGACGTCCAGCATCGCGCCCTGGGCCCCTTCAAACAGTACGTTGCGCCCCTCGATGCTGAGCTGTTCGAGAATGCCGGTGACATCGGCCACCAGCGGCTTGAGGCGTTCGCCCAGCGCTAAATTCGACTCCAACACCTGTTGAAAATCCACCGGCGTGGTCTGAAAATAACGTTGCAGGATAAAGTTGTGATAATCGAGTACTTCGCCGAGTTTCGAGGCAAAGCGTTCGCGATGAAAAAGATCCGCGACGCGCAGCGCGCGACGCGCGACTTTGTCCTCATAGGTCGGGCCAATGCCCCGCCCGGTGGTGCCGATCGCTTTCTGGCCCTGCGCTTTTTCTCGAGCCTTGTCCAAGGCAACGTGTGAAGAGAGTATGAGCGGACAGGCAGGACTGACTCGCAAGCGCTCGAATACCGGTACGCCCTGCTCTATCAACATTTGCGCTTCTTTGAAAAAAGCTTCGAGCGATAACACCACGCCGTTGCCGATAAGGCATTGCACGCTGGCGTGCAGAATTCCGGAAGGAATCAGCGATAAAATAGTTTTCTTGCCTTCGATCACCAGGGTGTGCCCGGCGTTGTGACCGCCCTGAAAGCGCACCACCGCGTGCACTTGATCGGTTAGCAGATCGACGACCTTGCCCTTGCCCTCATCGCCCCACTGCAGGCCGATCACCACCAGATTCTTACCCATTACGCACCATCCACAGTAGTGCCAGTCCCAACACCATGCTGATCAGTCCGCCCCAGCGCAGTTGCGCCGGTTCGGCTTTTGAGAGTCTAGCCATCAGACGTTGCGCCGCGGCCGGATTGATGAACGGCAACGTGCCCTCGATCACCAAGTACAGGGCGAAAGCGCCGCCCAAGTAACGCGCGAGTTCAGTCCAACCAATAACCATGATGACTTGAGGTTAGCGTTTCGGGGGCTGCGCAGGCTGGGATTGCGGCTTGTTAAAATATTTGAAATAAGCGCTGTCCGGAGCGATGACCATCATGTCGCCTTGAGTTCCCACCGACTCTCGGTACGATTGCATGCTGCGGTAGAAGCTGTAGAACTCCGCGTTCTTCGAATAAGACTTCGCGTACACCTCGCTTGCCGAGGCATCGCCTTGGCCGCGAACTTGTCCCGCTTGCCGCGCGGCATCGGCCAAAATCTCCGTCTGCGCCTTGTTGGCCTCGGCACGGGTGCGCTCCGCTGCTTCCACGCCCTCGGCGCGAAGCTTGGCAGCCTGCGCTTTGAAGTTCGAGCGCATGCGGTCGAACACCGAGTCCTGAACCTGCTGCGGCAGATCGATCTTGGTGATGCGCACATCCACCAGCTCGATGCCCAACTGCTCCGCCAGGGGTCGGGCCGTCTTCATCATGGCGTCTGTGAATTCCGTACGCTCTGCCGTGATCACCTGCTGCAAGGTACGCTGCGTCACCACGCTCTTGATGCTGTCCTTCACCGTCTCGCCCAAGCGGGCATTGGCAACCTCTTCGGTGCCGCCGGTTGCCTCATAAAAGCGCCGTAAGTTTTGGATACGCCACTTGACGTAGAAATCCACGTTGAGCTGTTCCTGCTCGCGGGTCAGGAAATGTTCTGAGGGGTACATCTGCGTGAGAATGCGTGCATCGTAAATTCTGACTTCATTGACCAGAGGAATCTTGTAGTGCAAACCGGGCTGATAGTTCGAATCGACGATTTCACCGCCGATCGCCTTGATGGCGAGCTGTCCCTCGGCGACCGTGAAGAAGCTGGCTCGCACGATCAGTATGACCACCACCAGAGTCAGTAAAATATAAAGGGGTCGGTTTTGCATCAACGCACCCCACGCGCCCGGGCGGGATCTTCCATGGGAGTCACCTGGATTTCCGGCATCCGCGCCGGAGCCACGGTCATGGTGTCGTTGGGATTGGAGATCGACTGCGGTCCGGCGGAGATGAGCTTTTCCAGAGGCAAGTAGAACATGTTGTTGCCCCCCTTGGTGTCGACGATGACTTTGCGCGAATTCTTGTATACATTCTCCATCGTTTCCAGATACATGCGCTCGCGCGTGACCGCAGGCGCGTGCTCGTATTGGTTTAAGACCTGATCGAATCGAGACGTCTCGCCCTGCGCCAAAGCCAGCACCTGCAAGCGGTATGCCTCGGCGTCCAGAAGATTTTTTGCTGCCTGACCGCGCGCCCGCGGCACCACATCGTTGCGGTAGGTTTCAGCATCCTGCTGATAGCGCTGCCGGTCCTTGTCAGCCTTGATGGCATCCCGCTGCGCATCCTGCACAGGATCCGGAACGATCACATCGCCCAGCTTGACGCTGATGATGTTGACGCCCATGTCGTAATTATCCAGCGTCCGCTGCAGCAGGACCTTGGCGCGATCCGTAATCGAAGGATCGAAGGCGAGCGCCTTGTCGAGCGAGGCCTGGCCCACTGCCTCGCGCATGGCGCTCTCGCTCACCTGCACCAAGGTTTCCTCAACGTTGTTGACCTTGAATAGATATTTGCGCGGATCGGGCTTGGTGTACTGGACTGCCGACTTAACTTCGACCAAATTGGTATCGGAAGTGAGCATCCTGGCATCGTCGGTGACACTGAACTGCTGCGAGACATTTACGATGCGTTTGGCCTCAATCGGCCAAGGCAGATGCCAGTTGTATCCCGGTCCTGTGCTCTGCACGTACTTGCCGAAGCGCAAAATGACGGCCCGCTCCTGCGCATCGACGCGGTACAAGCCGCTGCCGATCCACACCGCGCCGATAAGCACCAAAATGCTGGTGATTCCCTTGCCAAAGCCCGAGGAATTTTGCCCGCCCCCGAGGCTGCCGCCGCCCCCGCCGCGCCCGAATAGCGCGCTTAGACGGCGCTGGAAGTTTCGCAGCACTTCATCCAGATCGTTCTGCGATTGCTGGGGTCGGTTCCAGGGATTGCGTTTTTCCCCACCAGGTTCATTCCAAGCCATGAGATATGCCTAAATTATAAGTTGCCGAGTGACGGGATCACCGATGAATAGCCGCGCATTCTAACAGGCGAACCCGGTGCCTACCTTAAGAAAGCTTAGGCGACGCGCTGTTCATGAGAAGGCGCGGTTTGCACAACATTAACTCCCTTAACTCCGGACAATTTGGCGATCTCGGTCAAATCCAATTCCACTTCCAGATCCCAGCTGCCGTCGTCGCATTGCCGTTCCGAGCGCACCGCGTTGCGTTTATAGAGGTCGGATCTGACTGCTGCGGCCTGCAATTGCAAATGCAATTTGAGGCGGACCTGATTCGGGCGGACGGCGTGCGCCATCGCTTCGCGCAAAAGATCCAGACCCGCGCCGCTCGCCGCGGCCGCCCATGCCTGACTGGCAATGCCGTCCGCTCCCAAGATGGTTCGAGGCTGATCGCCGCTCAAGTCAATTTTGTTGAATACCAGCAATTCGCGAATGTCCCCGGCACCGATGCCACGCAGCACTTCGCGAACTTGTTCGATGCGTTCGTCGCGCAACGGATCGCTCGCGTCCACGACATGCAGTAGCAGATCGGCATCGCGTGCTTCTTGCAATGTCGAGCGAAATGCCGCGACCAACTCATGCGGCAGGGCGCGGACAAATCCTACCGTATCGGCAAGAACGACTTCACCGACACCGCTCAGCTCGACGCGCCGTACCGTGGGATCGAGCGTGGCGAACAATTGGTCAGCCACATAGCTGGACGAACCGGTCAATGCATTGAACAGCGTCGACTTGCCGGCGTTGGTGTAGCCGACAAGCGCCACCGTCGGCACCGGCACCTCGCGCCTGACATGGCGACCGGTGTCACGTTGGCGGTCAAGCTTTTCCAACCGCGCTCGCAGCGTGCGGATGCGCTTTGCGATCAGTCGGCGATCGGTCTCCAATTGAGTCTCTCCTGGCCCTCGTAACCCAATACCGCCCTTTTGCCGTTCAAGGTGGGTCCAGCCCCTGACGAGTCGAGTCGCGAGGTGCGAGAGCTGCGCGAGCTCGACTTGAAGCTTACCTTCGAAGCTCATGGCTCGCTGTGCAAAGATGTCCAAAATCAACCCATTACGGTCCAATACGCGACGACCGGTCAACTTCTCCAGATTGCGTTCTTGGCTGGGGGTTAAGGTTCGGTCCACCAGTATCAGGTCGGCCCGGTTCACCTCCGCAAAGGCGCGAATTTCCTCCGCCTTGCCGGTACCAACGAAGTATTTTGGGTCAGGACGCGGGCGTGAGGCAAGCACCGAGCCGACCACCACCGTGCCCGCCGACGCAGCTAAAGCCGCAAATTCGGCGGTATCGCTCGGATCAACGGGGTGCCCGATGCCGACGGCCACTAGAACGGCACGTTCGCCGCCTCCCGGGCGTTCAAATAGTTGCAGAGCGCCACCTACTCATTCGACGATGGCCGGCTCCGTGACTTCGCCGTCCTCGCCGGTGGGCAATCGAACATTGCGCGCAGGTACGACTGTGGAGATGGCGTGTTTATAAACCATCTGACTCACGCTGTTCCTCAACAACACGACGAACTGGTCGAATGAATCGATCTGTCCTTGTAGTTTGATGCCGTTCACTAGATAAATTGAAACCGGCACCCTTTCTTTGCGCAGGGCATTTAAAAATGGATCCTGCAGGGACTGGCCACGGGCCATGGGTAAAGCTCCTTGTTTTTAGAGTCGTTTGTACTGCCATATCACTTCCATGCGACACGAGGCACATACCTGATTCATGCTAGCACAGCGCAACGGCCCACGTTAAACGTAAGACCTAGTTTGCAAATCCGCTCTCGGACAGTGCATCAAGAATCAAGCGTGCAGCGTCCGGGCGCATGGAATCCAACCATCTCGCGGCTGTTCGTCGACGAAGCCACGTCAGTTGCCGCTTCGCGAGTTGTCGCGTCGCCGCAATTGCTTTTTCAGTAGCTTCATCCAACCCACCCAATCCGGCTGAATAACGCCATAGCTGACGATATCCGACCGCTCGCATGGAAGGATGTTCCGGACTCAAATCGCCCCTTTCGTACAGGTTCCTTACTTCTTCTACGAAACCGGCGTCGAGCATTCTTTTAAACCGTAACTCGATCTTGGTGTGTAACTCGCTGCGTTCAAGGGGCGCAAGAGCAAATTCGATGACATTTACGTCGGTTATGACCGACACGCGACGTTGTCGCAATTTTGTAATGGTTTCACCTGTAATACGGTGAACCTCGAGCGCGCGCTGGATGCGTTGCGGATCGTTCATGTGAATCCGCGCCGCCGCCTGCGGGTCAACTTTGGCGAGCGCTTGATGAACCGCTGCCCACCCCACAGCGGCAGCGCTCGCGTCGATTTCAGCGCGCACCGCAGGATCCGACTGAGGCAATGAGGCAATGCCGCTGGTCAGGGCATGGAAATACATCATGGTGCCGCCGACCAGGAGCGGTTGGCGACCGCGCGACCAGATCTGCTCCATGGCGCTCTGCGCGTCACCGATAAATTCGCCTACCGAATAGCCCGCTGCGGGGTCGCGGATATCAATGAGGTGGTGTGGCGTGCGCGCGAGGATGGCCTTATCCGGCTTGGCGGTTCCGATGTCCATGCCGCGATACACCAGGGCTGAGTCGACACTGATGATTTCTAACGGCAATTTTTCGGTTAAGCGAATCGCCAGATC
>JANYAD010000165.1 GCA_025355165.1 Gammaproteobacteria bacterium
GCTGGTACCTTGGTTTGGGCCGGTCCTGCGGCGGGCTTCTCATCATGCCAGAAACGCCCACCCGCCATCATGCTTGATGATTCCGCAGGCAATTGTTGTTACGTGCTTCTCCTGGCAGAATTGGAGGGAATCTCATACACGCAGAGATACACGCCACTGAACCTCGAACGGTCTCAAGAAGTATACCCACGTACGTCGCGTGCCTGCGGGCGCTGCACGCCAACTGGGATGTTCCCGGGATTCCGTGGTGGTGTAAGCTAGGGACCAGGAGGCGTAATGGACAGCTTGAAGCCTTTCGACCCGAACGACATTGAAGAAACGCTAACGCGCATTGTCACTCACCGTGGCGAGAGATATTTACTGTTTCCGTTCATCAATGCCATCGGCACAACGCCAAAATTCGAGTCGATCAGCTATGTGATCGCCGGGCCGTCGGCAACAATCGAAGATTTCGCAGCGCTCTCAGGGTTGGCACTCCGGGCCGCAGAAAAACTGGGATGGTTCATATCTTTCAACACACCGTGGCTTATGCGACTGTCGGACGCGGAGAACATGAAACGCACGTCGCAGCGAAGGGCTCAGCCCGAGTAGCAATGCCGATCGCACAATTTTTCTTCCAGTCATTTTTGATTTCATTTCTGCACCCAGTGCACGACTGGCCGGCTGCTACGCAAGTGCGCAATAACTTTGACTAGGAGCGAAGGACCGCTGTAATTGTCGCTTATCGGGGGTGGCCTAGACTCGTTCGGTGTGTCCATGGACATCGCTGCGGGCTATTCGTATCCAAGTTGTCCACAGCGATAACATGCGGAAGCGGCAATGGTCATTGTGTGGATTCGCAATTCCGGTCGTCAGAGGGGAATTCTGTAGCCCGCTATATCGACAAATCTTTTCAGTACCTCAAGCGTACCTAAAAGTGATATTAATAATAGTGCTAGAACGCTACTATAAGAATTGGTGCAAGTCTGAACGATGCAATGCGTTGACGTCGCATTTTCAAAACCTCAGCCATTCTTGACCGAAGTAGATGTATCTCTGGGGGACGCTTGCAGCGTAATTGCACTTGGCGGCTTTGTGAAGACGATGTCCGCGGCAGGCACCGTCGCGAAGGCACTCGCGGACAGCAACTGTAGAGCCTACGATGAATGGTTGCAGTTAGTCGAATCCGAGGGATAAAGGGCGGTTGTATTGGCTCTGAATAATAACTACATAGGGGAGACGATATGAGCATTGGTTCGGAATTCAAAGAATTTGCCATGAAAGGAAATGTGGTCGATCTGGCGGTCGGCGTCGTTATCGGTGCGGCATTCGGCAAGATTGTCTCGTCGCTCGTTGGCGATGTCATTATGCCGCCGCTCGGCATGTTGATCGGGGGCATTAATTTTAGCGACCTCGCCGTCACGTTAGGTACGGATCCAAAGGGGGTACCGGTATTGCTGAAGTACGGCGCTTTCCTGCAGACAGTCTTCGATTTCCTCATCATCGCCTTTGTGATTTTGCTCATGGTGAAGGGAATCAACAAGCTGAAGAAGCCACCCGCGGCGGCGGCCGCTGCACCTCCGCCCCGACAAGAAGTGTTGCTTGAGCAGATCCGCGACGCGCTGGTTAGGCGTTAAATGATTCGAATCTTGGGTAGAAACTCGCAACAGCCGCCAGTAACCCGGAGCCTGTAAGGAACATGAACACTATCTCTGCAAATTTGCAGTCGACGACTTTAAGCGCAGTGTTTGGTTGTCTCATCGCGGGCTCGGCACTGGCTTTGGGTCTCTCGGACCTATCGAATCAGGATGCCGCGCGAGGCATCAAGGGCGCTCTTGATCAAGGCGCTGCATCGGCCATTGCGAAGCTCGGTGTTCCCGGCGGCTTTCTTAATAATCCGAAGGTCAAGATTCCCTTGCCGCCGGCGCTTGATGAGATTGCCAAGGGAATGCGCATGATCGGACGGGGCAGGGACGCGGATGCACTGGTCCTCGCCATGAATCAAGCGGCCGAGCAGGCGGTGCCCGAGGCCAAAGAACTTCTCTTGAACGCCGTGAGAACGATGTCTTTGCAAGATGCCAAGAAGATTCTGTCCGCCGGCGATGAATCGGTGACGCAGTTCTTTCGGGAAAAAACGGCGGTTCCTCTGGCCGCGAAATTCTTGCCCAACGTCAAACAAGCGACCGATCGGGTGGGATTGGCCCAAAAGTACGACCGTCTTGCCGGAGAGGGCGCTAAGCTCGGTTTGATGAAGGGCGATGCGGCGAGCATCGAGCAGTATGTGACCCGCAAAGCACTGGATGGGCTCTATCTCATGATTGGCGAAGAAGAGCGAGCCATTCGACAGAATCCTGCAGCGGCGGGCAGTGCAATCGTGTCTCGAGTCTTCGGCGCGCTGCGTTAAGATCGAGAATCACCGCTTACGCACCGTCAGTGCCAAAATGTGCGAGCGCGTTCCCCTCGCATCGGGCAACTGCTCAAGTGGTATGGGGTTCACGCGTCCGCGTGCAAAGTCGTATTCGTGGCCGTTGATCTGGGAGCACGTATCGCGCGACGTTCGGCCGGCCGCATATTGTCAGATATTAATCCGTAATTGAGAGTTGCAAGATGCCCAAAATTCAGCAAGCGTCCCTCCGGGATCTACATCCGACCCAACTGACCGTCGGAATGATAGAAGTACAGGATAAGAAGAAACGCTTGGAGGCGATGAGGCCAGGGGAACGCCAGGACTTCATGAAGGCTCATCCGATGCCGGCCGTGGTCGGTCGACAAGGGGTGTTGTATATCACGGACCACCATCATCTGGGTCGAGCGGCGCTTGACGCTAAAATTGTTAGCGGATTTTTCGCCGTAGAGGCCGATCTTTCGAAATGCGCCCCTGAGGCTTTTTGGAAGGAAATGGACGACAACCAGTGGGTGCACCCGCTGGACGAAAACGGTGTTCGTCATGTGTACTCAATGATTCCGGACAAACTGAGCATGTTGAAGGATGACGTCTACCGCTCTTTGGCTGGATATATAAGGGATGCCGGCGGTTTCGATAAGACGCCTACTGCATTTGCCGAATTTATCTGGGCGGACTTTTTTCGCCGCAACGTTCCGATCGAAACCGTGCGTTCTGACTTTCAAACCGGCGTGCAGGCAGGATTGTCTTTGGCCCATAGCAAATGGGCAAGCAGCATTCCGGGATTCAACGGCAAGTAGTTGGTTGTCGAGTTCACGCGTCGGTCGTGATTGGTGATCATGTCCGGTACGCTAGAGATGGAACGAGTGGCGCCTGCGCGAATGCCTCGCCAGATCGTTTGGCGTACCGCTGCCAACATAGGCGTACGTTGTTCGGATGTGCGATATGCCAATTTAGGTCAAGGAGCTAGCAGTTTAAGATCCCAGGCTCGCTCGATGAACCAGGCGGCAGCGATCAGTGCAATAATGATCGAACCGCCGTAAAGGACTCCTGCACGATAGAAGGGGGTATTGCGCAATCGGAAGGCGAGCGGCACAAAGGCGGCAACTATCACGAGTTGGCCGATCTCTACCCCTATGTTGAATCCAAAGAGCGATATCGCCAAATCACCCGGCGGCAACCCGAGCGCCTTCAATGCACCGGCAAAACCAAAGCCATGTATCAGGCCAAACACAAAGGCCGCCACCCAGCGGCGCTCACGCAGAACGGGGCGCAAATTATTGAGCGCGCCCAAAAGGACGGTGAGGGCAATCCCCGACTCCACCAGCCGTGACGGCACGGTGACCCAATTCAGTACGGCAAGCGTCAAGGTCAGCGAATGTGCGAGGGTGAAGGCCGTGACGATCTTAAGGACATCGAGCACAGTGACTGTGAAGCCGGATCGTCCACTCACTCGCTGTCCTGTGGCCAGCAAGACCGACGGGAGCAGCAAAGTCAAAAGGAAGAGGACGTGGTCAAACCCAAGCCAAATGTGCCAGATCCCCTCCTGCACAAAGGCGCTTAAAGTAGCGAGCCGA
>JANYAD010000169.1 GCA_025355165.1 Gammaproteobacteria bacterium
CTTCCGAGTTCCCAAATTAACTGTCGTCTCGGCGGCAAGTACCTCACATTTTCGTCCTGCTCGTGAGTTGAAAACGGTTGTTAGCGCGACCGGCAGGAAGTCGAGAGCCTGGCGCGGGGCCGACCCGTTGGCGAGGAGCTGCTGGGGGATTTCAGTTGTCGGCGGTTTCATGGCATTTTCGATGGCTGAGGCTCGGCAACCGCTTCACCGGGCGCACGGAGTTGCCGATTGGAGGCCGAGAGGACGAATCCACACTGACGACAGGGGCTGCCGCAACCGCTCCTCAGCTCATCGCATCGGCCAAGCGCGTGCCCGTTCGCGGGGCGCGGAGCTTGCCAATTCACTCGCCACCGCTTTTGCCATCACGGCAACGTCAACGTGACCCTCTGCCACGCCGGCCTCGAGGCGAGCTTCAGATACCCCGACAGGTCGGGCAGTTGCTCGATTTCACTCGGCAATACAGCATGTTCAAGCACGCGCTGTTCGCTGAGGGTGATGGACGATGCCCATTTGTCCGGCTGCTGGGTGCGGGATTGCTGATGGCGGAGGAGCTGGCGCTGGCCGATCAAGCGGCTCGCAAACTGGGCCGTGCCGCCCTGCTCCGAGGCGCTGCAGCGGAGAATGAGCGTGTTGCCGCAGTTCTCCACGATTGTCTGGGCTTCGCCTTGGCCGTAGGTGCTGCTGACCTGCGCGATCGACTGGAACCCCAGTACACAGCGGCCCCCGAACTTGCGAAGCCGCGCGAGCGCGTCTTTGAGGCCGTCGATCGGGCCCAGGGCGTCGAGCTCGTCCACGATGAACCAGAGATGCTGATCCCGTTCAGCCCCGCTCATCGCCTCAAAGATCGCCAATCGCATCCACGCCGAGATGGCGGAGCGCAATGCGCTGATCTGGCTCGCGGTGTAGGGGAGGAACAGCGCACGTCCCTGCCCTCCCCTCACCCACTCCCGAATCGAGAATCCGGCACCGACGCATTCGGCCAGGTGCTCGAGCGAGGCGAGCTGATCGCTCGCCACCGAGCGGATCGAGCCAATCATGCGCTCGTTCCCGGATTCCAGGAACGGCTGGGCGGGAGTGCTCTCGACGAGGATTTTCAGTTCCTCGGCCGGAGCCATGCTGACCAGGCGATAGAGTTCGGCCAGGTTTCGCTGCGCGGGATCGCGTGCCCCCAGTGCCCACCATTGCCGCACCACCGCGGTCACGAATGTGCGGGCGTAATTGCGCCAGGCGCCATCGGCCCCGTCGCGATCAGGGATCAAGGCTCGAGCGAGCTGCTCGACATCGTAGGGTTGGTTGATTTCGGCAAACAGATCCCAGCCTCTGGAGCGCGCGTCGAACGGGTTCAGGATTACATCGCCCGCTTTGGCGTCATAGAAGCGGTTCAAATATCCGCCATCCGGATCGGCCACCACGATGCGATCGCCCCGCGCCAGGGCGCCGGTCAAAATCTCGCGGATCGCCGTGCTCTTGCCTGTCCCCGTGGTCCCAATCAGCTTGAAGTGTTTCGTCTCGTCCATCGCCGGGACGGCGACGCCCGCGATGGACACCTCGCCTCGCTTGACGCGTACCCGCTGTCCCTCCTCGATCAGCGTGCCGCGTTCGTGCCGCGCGTTGGGGCGGGTGGCAGCTAAGAGGAACCCCGCCGCAAATCCAACCGCAGCGAGAACGAAGGACCCCACACAGAAATGCGCCGCGCCTTGGGGCAACACGCCGCCCCAGGCCCAGAACGTCCGCACCAGTTGCCAAATCGCAATGGCCACCAGCGTGAGCGGAACAGCCAGGATCGGCGCGCCGAGGATCCGTTTCAGGCGGGCGCGCCGACTTATCAGCGCGCCTTGCATCGGGATCCCGGTCACCATGTAGGCGGAGACCGGGGCGGCGCGAAGTAGCGCGGACTCTCTGGACCAGGTTGATGCTCCCTCAATTAGTGGTTGAGGCGAAGAAATCAACTATCGCAGAGTAAGATCATAAGAGCGATCTATAGATGGCGCCGATCACAACATGTCTGTGCTGGTCCAACTGTTCGCGCGAGCCGCTCAAGGTTATGCCTTTGCGCCTTACCGATCCGCAAGAATGTTTCGGCCGCAAATTGTTACAGTTGATTGAGCAATTCTTGCTTCTTGCGATCGTAGTCCTGTTGGTCGATCAACCCTTGTTGGAGCATCTCTTTGAGATGCTGGAGCTTCACCGCTAAATCATCGGCATTGGCGCTCCGGGCCCCCGAACCGGCGGGTTCCGCTGATGGTGACTTTGCCGGCTCGAGCAGAACACTGTGTGTCTGCATGAGCGCTACAATCACACGCTGCGCCTGTTGATGTGCGGATAGGGATTCAAGTGTCCGGGCTCCCTTTACGTAATCCGTGA
>JANYAD010000193.1 GCA_025355165.1 Gammaproteobacteria bacterium
AACTAACTTTGCCAAATCGATCCCAACCTGAGTAATGTTCATCATGGACGCTCCAGCTTGACTAAGTGGTTGCTTGACACTTCCACTCTGGCACAACTGATGCCGTTAAAAGCGGGGGCGTCCATTCCATTACTTTTGGAAGCAAAAATGAGGCGACCCCCTATAGCCTGCTCGGCCGACAAGCCGATCGGGTGCTGCGAATGATGGAAATCGCCATTGCACGCCTCTGGCGTCAGGCGTATCACGCGGTTGGCACGAGCGAGATCGAGGCGCCTCAAATCTCCCAAGCCTTGATCGACGAACTGCTGGCCCAAGTCGACGAGAAGTCGGTCAGCGATGCGGATTTTCGGAGCTTTGCCCGCGAGCGCTTAAACGCCTTTCGTGCCGTGCCGGTGAGCCGCGCCGCCCGCGTGCGTCAGCGGCTCGTCGATGACGAATCGCGCATCCGACCGCTTCTGCGCGAGATCCTCACCCTGCGGCTCAACGGCCCCGAAAACGATCCCGTGCTCTTGGCCCTGAGAAATTTGCAAGAGTGTTATGAGTATCCATCGCTCGCCCTCTACGATAATGCCAAGTTGGATTTCAGCCCCGTGTGGCAACCGCTCGTCGATGATCCGGATCGCGGCCGCGCGCTCCGCGCGTTCGAGGCCGCAACGCTGTGGGCCGTGCGGCGGGGACTGCGCTCGGGCCGCTTGTTTCTCCCCTTTGCGGAGGAATATCGCGGCAAGGATCGTCTGCTGATACCGAGCCGTGACTGGCAGACTTTGAAGCCTGCCTTTCTTGAACGCCGGCAGTTGCCGGACAATCCAGAGCCATTTCTCGAGCGCATAGTCGCTCAAGTGGAGGCCGGACTCGCGGCGCTCGATGAAGCGGTCCAAGCAGGGGATCTGCGCGTGAGTGCGAACGGCATACATATGAAGTTTGGAGAAGACCCTGCCGTGACGGTGGAATCCGACGTCACCGCGGCGCTTCGCAAGCAACTCGTCGCTCGCACCACCGAACGGGTCGGCGATGTGCAATTGCCAGAACTCATGATGAGTGTGGACAGCGAGACGGGATTCTCGCACCAGCTCCACGGGCGCGCGGCCCATTCACCGGACGAGCTGATTTCCGGCTACGCCGGCGTGCTCGCCGCCGCCGCCAACGTTGAGGCGCGCGCGATGGCCCATATGGTGCCTGGCCTAACAGCCACGGCGATTTTGCGCGTACTGCGGCTGTTCGAGGGCGAACCGCGACTGCGCCGCGCCAGCGATGCCGTCGTCGAATGGATGCGTGCGCTACCAATCGTCAAGGCCTGGGGTCTGGGATTCGAGGCCTCGGCCGACATGGTGAGTCTCGACACCTCGCGCCACGTGTACCTCGCACGGCAGGATCCCCGGCGACGGCGCTTTGCCGTCGGCTCCTATCTGCATATCCTGAAGGAATGGGGCATCGTCTATGACCAGCCCTTGCCGCTCATGACTCGCCAAGTCGGTGCCGCCATTGATGGCCGCATGCGCCAGGTCATCACTCATTTGACTCGACTATCGGTTGATACTCACGGCTACAGCGACTTTGGCATGGCCGGATCCAAAATATTGGGCTTTGATCTGTGCCCAAGAATCTATGGAATGGCAGATCGGAAGCTGCACGTGCTGCGCGGCATGAAGGTGCCGGAGTCGATCGCCGCACATGTGGTAGAAGATGTGTCGCTCAAGAGTGTGCGCGAACACTGGGCGGATTTGCTGCGGGTGTTTGCAACGATCGAGGGCGGCTGGGCCACCGCCACGCAGCTGTTCGCCTTCTATGGATCTGCCTCCCGGGGCGAGGGTGTTTATCTCGCGGGCACCTCCTTGGGGAAACTCCTGCGCACGATTTACCTGTGCGACTACTTCACGTTGCGCGAATTCCGCCAAGCAATCTACTCGGTTCTCGAACGAGGCGAGTCAGTCCATGCGTTGCAGCGGGCGATCCACATCGGCGCGCTGCCCGTGCGGCGCGGCCGAGATTTGGCGGAATTTTCCGTGGTCTCGAGCGCGCTCGCCCTGATGACGAATATCGTTATGGCCTACAACGCTGGCCAGCTGCAAAAATCGATCGACGCCGAGGTCGCCGCCGGCACTCCCTTAGCAGCGTGCCTTCGCGCGCTCGAACACGTGGGCCCGGTTTCCTACGGCCATGTGAATTTTCGAGGAACGTACTTCTTCCCGCTGGAGCGCTACGCGTCGCGGATCTTACGGGCGGCGGCGTGACCGGATGTGCGCGATCTGTA
>JANYAD010000021.1 GCA_025355165.1 Gammaproteobacteria bacterium
GGCAATGTCGAAGTGCGCTATGACCCCGAGAAGGGACGCGTGGTCTACCAGCCCGTGACCATCGAACCGCGCGTGTTGGTGCCAAAGGTCATCAGGCACGACAATCGCTACGATCCGCAGTTGACCAACGCGCCTGTCGCAACCACGAGCATCGCGAAATCCGATGGCTGAGATCCGCAACTACACCATGAATTTCGGGCCCCAGCATCCGGCGGCGCACGGCGTGCTGCGCTTGGTATTGGAGCTCGATGGCGAAGTGATTCAAAAGGCCGATCCGCACATCGGCCTACTGCATCGAGCCACCGAGAAGCTCGCGGAGAGCAAGCCCTTCAATCAGTCGATCGGCTATATGGATCGATTGGATTACGTGTCGATGATGTGCAACGAACATGCCTATGTCATGGCCATCGAAAAGCTGTTGGGTCTCACGCCGCCGCTGCGTGCGCAATACATCCGGGTAATGTTCGATGAGATCACGCGCATCTTGAATCATTTGATGTGGCTCGGCGCTCACGGTCTTGATATTGGTGCGATGACGGTATTTCTTTATTGCTTCCGCGAGCGCGAAGATCTGATGGACTGCTACGAGGCGGTCTCCGGCACGCGCATGCACGCGACCTACTATCGTCCCGGAGGCGTGTATCGCGACCTGCCCGACTTCATGCCGCAGTACCAGTATTCGCAGTGGCGCAGCAAAAAAGACGTGGATCGTTTGAACAGCCGGCGTTGTGGCGGGCTGCTGGATTTCATCTCTGACTTTACCCAGCGCTTCCCGGCCTGCGTCGATCAATACGAATCGCTGCTCACCGACAATCGAATTTGGAAACAGCGCACGGTCAATATCGGCGTGGTCAGCCCCGAGCGCGCCATGCAGCTGGGATTTTCAGGTCCCATGCTGCGCGGATCGGGCGTCGAGTGGGATTTGCGCAGGAAGCAACCCTACGATGTGTACGACAAAATGGACTTCGACATACCAGTAGGGGTCAATGGCGATTGCTACGACCGCTACTTGGTGCGCGTCGAAGAGATGCGCCAATCGAACCGCATCATTGAGCAGTGCGTAGCCTGGCTCAAGGCCAATCCTGGCTCCGTGATGATCGATGATCGCAAAGTGCGGCCGCCGCGGCGCGAGGAGATGAAAGGCGACATGGAGTCGCTCATTCATCACTTCAAACTCATGACCGAGGGCTACTGCGTACCGCAAGGCGAGGTATATGCGGCGGTGGAGGCCCCCAAGGGGGAGCTGGGCGTGTACTTGGTATCGGATGGCGCGAACAAGCCCTATCGGCTCAAGGTGCGGGCTCCGGGGTTTCCGCATCTGGCCTCGCTCGATGAGATGGTTCGCGGCCATATGCTGGCGGATGTGGTCGCCATCATCGGCACCCAGGATATCGTGTTCGGCGAGATAGACCGATGAGCGCGAAACTATCGTCTCACGTCGTGTCGGAAATTGACCGATGGGTGGCTAAGTTTCCGCCCGAGCGCAAGCGCTCCGCTGTTCTGTCGGCCTTGCACGCTGTGCAGCATGAGAACAACGGCTACTTGACCACGGAGTTGATGGACGCAGTCGCCGCCTATCTAGAACTGCCGAACATCCTGGTGTATGAAGTGGCCTCCTTTTACTCGATGTTCGAGACCAAGCCGGTCGGGCGTCACCACATTTCCGTGTGCACCAACATTTCTTGCATGTTGCGCGGTTCTCAAGAAGTGGTGGACTACGTGGAGAAGAAGCTCGGTATCAAGACCGGCGAGAGCACGCCGGATGGCCGGATTTTTTTGAAACGCGAGGAGGAGTGCCTGGCAGCATGCTGCGGGGCGCCGATGATGATGGTGGATCACGTGTTCCATGAGAACCTGACGCCGCAGATCATCGACAACGTGTTGGACGCATTGAAGTGAGCAGGGGCCGCTGATGCCGTATGAACAGAATCTGGTGCTATTCGAGGCTCTGAAATATGAGCGGTCGTGGACGCTCGATGGTTACCGGCAATTCGGAGGCTATCAGGCGTGGGAGAAAATCCTGCACGAGCAGACCCCGCGCGAAAAGATCATCGATGAGGTGAAGGCCTCCGGGCTGCGTGGCCGAGGCGGAGCGGCGTTTCCGACGGGCGTGAAGTGGAGCTTCATGCCACGCACCTCGCCGCTGCAAAAATACGCGGTGTGCAACTCCGACGAATCGGAGCCCGGCACCTGCCATGATCGGGAGATCCTGCGCTACAACCCGCACGCGGTCATCGAGGGCATGGCTATCGGCGGCTACGCGATGACGGCGACGGTGGGCTACAACTACATCCGCGGAGAATTTTTGGCCGAACCCATTCCGCGATTCGAAGCGGCGCTGGCCGAAGCGTATGCCGCGGGCCTTCTGGGCAAGAATATTTTGGGTTCCGGTGTTGACTTCGATCTGCACACCTTCATCGGTGCCGGCGCGTACATTTGCGGCGAGGAAACCGCGCTGCTCGAATCGCTCGAGGGCAAGCCGGGCAAGCCGCGCTTCAAGCCGCCGTTCCCCGCCAATTTTGGGCTGTTCGGCAAGCCGACCACCATCAACAATACGCAAAGCTTTGCTTCGGTGCCCACCATCATGCGCAAGGGCGCCGCTTGGTTCGCAGGCCTGGGCCCGGTCAATTCCGGCGGTACGATTATTTTTTCCGTCTCCGGACACGTCGAGAAGCCCGGTAATTTCGAGTTGCCGATGGGAATTCCCTTCTCCGAGCTGATGGCGCTGGCGGGCGGCGTGTGGAAGGGCCGCAAGTTAAAAGCGGTCATCCCCGGCGGCTCATCCTGTCCGGTGGTCCCGGGCGATGTGATGTGGGCTACCAATATGGACTATGACTCGGTGAAAAAGGCCGGCTCCTCCATCGGCACCGGTGCCGTCATCGTCATGGACGAAACCACCTGCATGGTACGAGCGCTCGAACGATTGGCGCGCTTCTATATGTCCGAGTCGTGCGGCCAGTGCACGCCCTGCCGCGAGGGTACTGGTTGGCTCGATCGCATGCTGAAGCGCATTATCGCGGGCGATGGGCGCAGCGAGGATTTGGGCTTGCTGCTCGATGTCGCCAACCGAATCGAGGGTCACACCATTTGCGCCTTGGGCGATGCAGCCGCCTGGCCCGTGCAGAGTTTCCTGAAACACTTCAGGCCTGAATTTCAATACATGATCGAGCACAAGGGCCGCTCCATCACGCAAGGCGTAACGCACCTGGACGGTCGCCCGGCCGTTGCGGCTTAAAGTCATGGCAGACGACACGGTCAATATTGAAGTCAATGGCGTCGCGCTCAAAGCCCGCAAGGGGCAGATGATCATGCAGGTGACGGATCCGGCCGATATTTATATCCCACGGTTTTGCTATCACGAAAAATTGACGATCGCGGCCAATTGCCGCATGTGTTTGGTGGAAGTTGAGAAGGCACCCAAGCCCTTGCCGGCCTGCGCCACACCGGTGGCGGAAGGCATGAAGGTCTTCACGAAATCGCCCAAGGCGGTTGCCGCGCAGCGCGCGACTATGGAATTTCTACTCATCAACCATCCGCTCGATTGCCCAATCTGCGATCAGGGCGGAGAGTGCGAATTGCAAGATCTGGCCTTAGGCTACGGGCGCGACATTTCTCGTTTTAGTGAGCGCAAGCGTGTCGTCAAAGACAAGAACATCGGGCCCTTGATTTCCACCGACATGACGCGCTGCATTCATTGCACGCGCTGCGTGCGGTTCGGGGCTGAAATTCAGGGCTACCCGCAGATGGGTGCCACCGGCCGCGGCGAGCAGATGGAAATCGGCACGTACATCGAACATAGCGTCGATCATGAGTTGTCCGCCAACATTATCGATCTGTGCCCGGTCGGCGCGCTCAATAACAAGCCTTTCCGCTATCACGCGCGCGCTTGGGAAATGTCGCAGGCTGCGCTGGTATCGCCGCACGATGCCTTCGGCACGAACTTGTATGGGCATGTGCTGCGCGGCAAATTGTTACGCATGGTGCCGCGCGAAAACGAGGAGATAAACGAAACGTGGATCGCGGACCGCGACCGTTTCGGTTTCGAGGGTATGTATTCGAGCGAGCGAGTGTCGCAGCCCATGGTGCGCATCAACGGTAACTTGCAGGTGGTGGATTGGGAAGTGGCGCTCAGCGCCGCGGCTGAAGCCTTGCAGAGGACTGCGGCGGCGAGCAAATCGGCAACCGGCTTTCTGGCCTCTCCCATGGCCACGCTGGAGGAGCTGTACTTGCTGGCGCAAATTGCCCGCGGGCTAGGCTCCTCGAACATCGATCATCGCTTGCGGCAGCTGGATTTTCGCGCCCAAGACAGCGAAGTGCCGTACCCCCATCTGGGCATGAAGATCGCCGAGGTCGAGCACCTCGAGGGCGTGCTGATCGTAGGGGCTGATCTGCGGCACGAGATGCCCATGCTGGCGCACCGTATTCGCAAAGCGGCGGTGAAGGGCGGGGCGCAGGTGGTCTTTCTGAATCCGCGCCGTTTCGATTACATGTTTCCAGTGGCCGCCTATGCCGTCTCGAACGACATGGTGGGCGGGCTCACCGCGCTGGTGAACGCCGCCGCCGGCATGGTCGGCAAGCCTTTGCCTGCCGGAGCGGGTATGGCCGCTGTCACCGATGAGCACCGCTCCCTCATCGGTGCCTTGTCTCGTGGCACGCGGCGCGCAGTCATCTTGGGCACGTTGGCGCAACGACATCCGGCGTACTCGCAGTTAAAAGCACTGAGCGCGGCAATCGCCGATTTGTGCGCCGCCAGCGTAGGCTTCATTACCGAAGGCGCCAATGCCGCGGGAGCCTACTTGGCCGGTGCGGTGCCGCATCGCGGTCCCGGCGGCGTGGCACTGCAAGCCCCTGGCCTGTCGGCTCGCCAGATGCTCGATGCGCCGCTCAAAGCCTACGTGCTATTCGGCGGCATCGACCCGGCCGCGGATTTGAGCGGGGATGCGAGTGCCTTAAAATCGGCTGATCTTATTATCAGCGTAAGCACGCACTTACCGGAGTCCTTGAAAGACCTGGTGCACGTGGTGTTGCCGATCGGCGCCTTCGCGGAGACCTCCGGCACGTACGTGAATGCGGAAGGGCGCTGGCAGAGTTGGGCTGGAGCCGCGAAATTGCCGGGCGAGAGCCGTCCCGGCTGGAAAGTGCTGCGGGTGCTGGCGAATTTGCTGAACGTGCCCGGCATCGAATACGACAGTTCAGATCAAGTTCGCGAGGCCTTAAAGGCGCTGTGCCAAGATCGCCTCATCGCCGCCCGGCCGAGCGCAGCGGCCATTTCAAATGGGCAGATGCCCGCCGGCGCGTGGGTGGATATCCCGCCTTATCAGGCCGATGTACTGGTGCGCGGTTCCGAGCCTTTGCAAAAAACCAAGGACGGGCGCATGACCCGCGCTGTGATCTGAGATGTGGGATTGGTCGCCCCTGCGCGAATGGCTGTCGGGCTACCTCACGCCCTACTGGACGTTCCCGTTGCTGACCGTGGTGCAGATCCTCATTGTCATGATCAGTATCATTTTGGTCATGGCCGTGTATACGCTCGCGGAACGCAAAGTGATCGGTTGGATGCAACTGCGCCGCGGCCCGAATCGCGTGAATCTGTTTTGGATACCCGGGCTGGGACAGCCATTCGCGGACGTGATCAAGCTGATGTTCAAGGAAATCCTGATCCCGGCGGATGCCAACGGGTTTCTATTTCGCGTGGCGCCTTTTCTCGCGCTGGTGCCGGCGCTCGCCATTTGGGCGGTCATACCGTTACGACCTGAACATGCCTTCGCCAACATCGACGCGGGGCTGCTGTATGTGCTGGCCCTGACCTCGATGGGGGTGTACGGCATCATTTTGGCCGGCTGGGCGGCGAACTCGAAATATGCCTTCTTGGGCGCCATGCGCTCGGCGGCGCAGATCGTCGCCTACGAAATCGCCATGGGCTTCGCCATGGTGGGGGTGCTGATGGCCTCCGGCAGCCTGAATATCGGCGAGATCATTCACGCGCAACGCGGCCTGTTCGGCTGGAATTGGACCTGGCTGTTCCCGCTGTTCATCGTGTATTTCATTTCCGGCGTCGCAGAAACCAACCGCGCTCCTTTCGATGTGGCGGAAGGCGAATCGGAAATCGTCGCCGGCTTCCATGTCGACTATTCGGGTATGGCGTTCGCACTGTTTTTCATTGCCGAATACGTCAATATGATTTTGATTTCGGCATTGACCTCGATCTTTTTCTTCGGCGGATGGCTATCGCCGTTCGATGGTTGGTTGAATCAGGATACCTGGCTGGCGCAGCCGAGCTTTCTATGGCTCGCGCCAAAAGTGTTTTTCTTCATGTTCGTATTCTTGTGGTTCCGCGCGACTTTCCCGCGCTACCGCTACGATCAGATCATGCGCTTGGGCTGGAAAGCGCTGATTCCGGTCACGCTGATTTGGCTGCTCGTCGAGGGCGTCATGGTGTACTGCCATGTGGGCCCGTGGAAGGGGAATCCGTGATGCAAGGTATTCGCAGTTTCATCAAAACATTTCTGCTCTGGGAGCTGTTGCAAGGGCTGTGGGTCACCTTGAAGAGCATGTTTCAGACCAAAGTGACGCTCAACTACCCGGAAGAGAAGACCCCGCAGAGCAATCGTTTTCGCGGGCTGCATGCGCTGCGCCGCTATCCGAACGGCGAAGAGCGCTGCATTGCCTGCAAGCTGTGCGAAGCGGTGTGTCCGGCGTTGGCCATCACCATCGAGTCGGATGTGGCGGCGGATGGCACGCGCCGAACCACCCGCTACGACATTGATCTGTTCAAGTGCATCTACTGCGGTTTTTGCGAAGAAGCGTGTCCGGTTGACGCCATCGTCGAAACCCGGCTGCACGAATACCATATGGAGAAGCGCGGCGAGAACATCATGAGCAAGGATAAGCTGCTCGGCATCGGCGAACGCTATGAAGCCATGATTGCGGCGGATCGCGCCGCCGATGCGCGGTACCGCTAGTGTTTCCGGCAATCCTGTTCTTTATTTTTGGCGCCGTGCTCATCGGCGCCGCGCTGGGCGTGATCCTGTCGCGAAACCCGGTGTACTCGGCGCTGCTGCTGGTGCTGTGTTTCTTCAACAGCGCGGTGATCTGGATTCTGCTCGATGCCGAGTTCTTGGGCATCGTCTTGGTTTTGGTGTATGTCGGCGCCGTGATGGTGCTGTTCCTGTTCGTGGTCATGATGCTGGATGTGAATCTCGAGAAGCTGCGCAGCGAGTTCGTCGG
>JANYAD010000268.1 GCA_025355165.1 Gammaproteobacteria bacterium
GCGCCGCGAGCGGTGATCGCCATTTTCTTGTGGTCGTATCCGGCCGAGCCGCCGGAGGCGAACGCGTCGCCGAGCCAGAAGCCGTATTCAAGTGAAATGGCGTTGGCGATGTCCGAAAAGGTCGCCGTCCCCTTGTCCGCGGCGACCACCAGATACGCATCGTCCGTGTCGTGGCGCACCACCATGCGGGGCACGACGATCTTCTCATCGATGATGTTGTCGGTGATATCCAATAATCCGCGGATCAGCGTCTGATAGCAGGCGATGACCTCGGCTTGCTGCGCTTCACGCTCGGCGGGCATGCGCCGCACGACAAAGCCGCCCTTCGCGCCCACCGGGACGATGACGGTATTCTTGACGTGCTGCGCCTTCATCAAGCCTAAAATTTCAGTTCTGAAATCCTCTCGCCTGTCGGACCAGCGGATACCGCCGCGGGCCACATATCCCATGCGCAAGTGCACGCCCTCCATGCGCGTCGAGAAGACGAAGACTTCGAAAAGCGGTTTTGGCAAGGGCAGCTCTCGAAGCTGCTGGCTTGCGAGTTTGAAGGACAGGTATTCCTTGAGCTGACCGGACGCATTAGCCTGATAGGCATTGGTCCGCACCGTCGCGGACAGTGCATTCCACAGGGCACGCAAAATCCGGTCTTCGTCGGACCGCGTGACCTCCTCGAGGGCTGACAAAATCTGCCTGCCTAAGCGGGCGAGGGATTTTGAGCGACTCGCCGGCGCCAGTTGCGGATCGAATCGGCTGACGAACAGGTCAGAGAGCAGCTTGCAGATGGGCGCATTATTCGCCAGCACCTGCGCGATGTAGCCTTGGCTGAAAGGCAAGCCGGTTTGCAGCAGGTAGCGGCAATACGCCCGCAGCACCGTGACCATGCGCCATGGAATGCCCGCCGAGAGCGTCAATTGATTGAAACCGTCGCTGTCCATGCGGCCGGTCCACACGGCGGTGATGGCACTCTTGATTTCCCGGTCTAGGGCTTCGTGAGCAATCGCCGGAGAGGCCTGCATCACCAGTTCCAGATCCTGGATCCAGCGCCGTTGCCCGGCGATGTCCAACTCGTACGGCCGCTCCGCGATCACCTTGAGCCCCATGTTCTCCAGCATGGGCAACAAGTCGGAAATCGGAATGGCGTCCTGACCGCGGAAGATTTTCAGGAAAAACTTTTCTTTGCGCTTCGGGTCGGGCCGATAAATATCCAGATGCAGCTTGCCCGGTTCCTTTTCCAAGGCCTCGAGAAAAGACACATCAAGAGCGGCACTGTCCGCGGGAAAATCCTCGGTGTAGGCAGCCGGGAAAGCCTGCGCATATCTTTCGAAGAGCTGAAGCGCATAGGCCTCGTCGAAGCGGGCCAGCAGCGAACTCTTGAACGAGTCCCACCAAGAGCGCACGGCTGCCGCGACACGCCGCTCCAGGCTGTCGGCATCCACTGCCGGAGTCTCGCTCGGCGCCATTCTGGCCACGATGTAGAGCCGCGCGAGATTCGATTCCGCGATCTGTACCTGGGATTCCATGCTGAATGCGGAAAACGCTTCGCGTATCACCAACTCGATGCGCTGGCGCACTTGTGTGTTGTATTTCTCCCGCGGCACGAACACCAGGCAGGAATAGAAACGCTGGAACGGATCGCGGCGAAGCAGCACGCGCACCCGCGGCCGATCCTGCAGACCGAATATGCCGGTGACGATGCGGTACAGTTCCGCGACACTGGCCTGGAACAGCTCATCGCGCGGGAATGACTCCAGGATGTGCTGCAGCGCTTTACCGTCGTGGCTGTCGGGCGCGAGGGCAAAGTGCTCGGCCACCTGCGCAACCTTCTGGCGCAAAAACGGAATCTCGCGCGGGTTGCTGTTATATGCGGCGGAGGTCCAAAGACCTAAAAAGCGCCGTTCTCCTTGCAGCCGTCCCTTGGCATCGAATAGCTTGATGCCGACATAGTCCAGATAGCCCGACCGGTGCACGGTCGAGAGCGAATTGGCCTTCGTGACCAGGCTCAAACTGCGGGAGCGGCTTTGCCGCCTGATGTCGCTGGCAAGCACCCGATGGGTGTTGTCGGTCTTGCTGTGTCCGGGGCGCAGGATGCCGAGTCCGCTCTCTCTTATCGGTTCGAGCGTCTCGCGGCCTTTGCGGCCCCGCAAATGATACTCGCGATAACCCAAAAACGTAAAATGCCGATTTTCCATCCATTCGAGGAGGGCGCAGGTCTCGCTGAGTTCGGCCGCTTCGAACCGCTCCGCTATTGAACTCAAATCCTGTGCGGCACGCCGGGCGGCATTTCGCATGCGCCCCCAATCCGCACATGCCACGCGCACATCCCGCATGCTGCGCTCGATTTGCGCCGCCAGCGATTTAATCGCCGCGGGGTCAACGATGCGGTCCACTTCGACGTGCTGAAAGGATTCCAAGCGTTGGTTTTTGTCTTTGGTCGCGCCGCGCCTCTCGAGGGCCTTCAAGGTACCGCCGCGCTCCCGAGTTGCGGCGAATATCGGGTGCGCCAAAAAATGCAGAGTCAGAGAACGTTCGGTCAGTGCAAGACTGACGGAGTCGACCAGGAAGGGCATATCATCGTTGACTACATCGATAATGGTATGCGGTGAGACGAAGCCGTGTTCGCGCAACGTCGGGTTGTACACCCTGACCAAAGCCGTCCGGCCCCTGTGCATCGCGAACATGAGGTGCGACAGTGCGGCCGCGGCGAGATCCTTCGGATCGCGCTCGGCAAGGTCTTTCGAATCCACATTGGCAAAGTAAGCCTGTAGAAAGCGCCGCCAATCGAAGCCGCGCAAAGATTTCGGCGGACGGATGGGACTTTTTACAATCGCCGCAATGATTTGACGATGGTGTTCGGAAGAAACCTGGTACATGGCGGATCCTAATCGTGTCAGGCGCGAATTATGCCAGGCCCGAATGCTTTCAGGGACGGTGTTGGCCAGCCAGATATGGCTGCGTCTGCATTTCGACGAGCCGGCTCGCCGCTCGCAGAAATTCCAATCGCAGCTGTTCACCGTGATAGAGCGAATGGGGCGGCGCCGCCGCCGACACGACCAGGTTCACGTTGCGATCATAGAATTCATCGATGAGCATGATGAAGCGGCGCGCGGCATTTTCGTTGGTGCTCGAGAAGCAGGGAATATTGGCGATAAAAACGCTGTGATAGAGACGCGCCAGCTCGATGTAATCATTCTGGCTGCGGGGGCCTTCACAAATGTCGGTGAATTCGAACCAGACCAAACCCGCGCCGGTGGCCTGGGCTTTGATGGGCCGATCTTCAATCAACAAAGTTACCGGGCCTGCGGCGGATCCGCCGGCGAGCGCCTTGAATCGATCCGTCAACTGAGCGACGCTCTGCGGCAGAGTCGAGTCGAAGTAAGTGGGGGCCCGCTGCAATTGGCGCAATCGATGGTCGACACAACCATTCAGATGCACGATATCCAAATGCATTTGCAGCAATGCGATTGCCGGCACAAATCGCTGCCGTTGCAATCCGTCTCGATATAATTCCTGCGGCGCAATATTTGAAGTGGCCACCAAGGTAACGCCGCGGCGGAACAAGCCGGTGAACAGACCTGACAAGATCATGGCATCGGCAATGTCAGACACGAAAAATTCGTCCAAGCATAAGACTCGCATGCGCGCGGCCAGATGTTCCGCCACGGCATCGAGCGGCTCGGGGCGCTGTTTGTTGTCGCGCAGCTGCGCATGCACGGCGCGCATGAAAGAATAGAAGTGGGTACGCTGCGCCAGGTCCTGCGGCAGCAGCTCGTAGAACATGTCCATCAACATGGTCTTGCCGCGGCCAACGCCGCCCCACAAGTACAGGCCGCGCAACGGGGTCACAAGTTGCGGTGCGCCGAGACGGCTGAGTTGTAGGCGCAGCTTGTGACCGAGGGATTGCGATTGTTCCACGAGGCGGATGCTCAATTCATCAAGCCGCTGTGCGGCTTCCTGCTGCGAGGCGTCGAACTCAAGGCGATGCGCGGACGCCTCTTCGGTCAAGCGCGACGCAATCGACTGCCGTTTTCTGACCAATCGATGCTGTTAGAGGCTTTGATAGTTCGGGCCGGAACCACCTTCCGGCGTGACCCAAGTAATCTGCCCTGGGTAGGGCTCCTTGATGTCGCATGCTTTGCAATGCACGCAGTTGGAGGCATTGATCTGCAGTTTTTGGCCGCCGTTGCCGTCCGAAATCATTTCGTAAACATTGGCCGGACAAAAATTGGTGCAGGGATTGCCGAAATCGCGGGTGCAACGGGTGGCGCATATCGCGGTGTCTGCGACGTGCAGATGCACCGGTTGATTCTCGTCATGGGTGGTGGCGGCGAAAAACACGAACGCAACGCGGTCACGCGGTGGCAGATCCCGTGGGCCCCAATCTCGGTCGGGCGCGGTGTACTCATCCAAGTGCTTGAGCGCCGTGTCGTCTGCATGATTCGACAGCGTCCAGGGCAGCTTGCCCATGGTGAGGGTTTCAAGCACCGCATTGGCGAGACCCCACCAAAGGCCGCGGCGGAACCCGGGCCGGAAATTGCGCACCTTGTAGAGTTCTCGACCGCCGGGGTGTTCACGCCAGCGTCGGTCGAACCCTGCGCTCGTGCCCTTTTCAACGTAGTGCGCGGCTGCGGTCATGCCGCAACGGATGGCCTGATGAATGCCCTTGATTTTCGGCATGTTGAGCGTGCCGCCGGCATCGCCTACCAGCAGCGCGCCCGGCATTTCGAGCTTCGGCATGGATTGATAGCCGCCCTCGATGATGGTGCGCGCGCCGCCTGAGATGATTTCCCCGCCCTGCAACAAAAGCTTCGTATGAGGATGGTTTTTAAATTGCTGGAAAGCCTCGAACGGTTTCAAACGAGGGTCCTCGTAGTCCAGCCCCACCACGAATCCGACGTAAACCCGGTCGTTGTTGAGGTGATAGATGAAACTACCGCCGTAGGTGGCGCTGTCCAGCGGCCAGCCAAAAGTGTGCTCAATAAGACCTGGCTGCACCCTCCCGGGCGGCAGCTGCCACAACTCCTTGAAACCCAGCCCGTAAGTTTGCGGGGATTTTCCCTGATCGAGTTGGTAACGGGCGATGAGTTGCTTTGAAACGCTGCCCCGGCAACCCTCGCAAAACATGGTTATCTTGGCGTGGATCTCCGGGCCCAGGGCGAAATTGGGCCCGGGCTGGCCGTTTTTCTCCACGCCCATGTCTCCGATGCGCACGCCTCTCACGGCCCCGGATTCGTCGAACACCGCTTCGGCGGCTGCGAAGCCGGGGAATACGTCGACCCCGAGCCTCTCGGCTTCTTGGCCGAGCAGGGGCATCAATTGTCCCAACGAGACGATAACGTTGCCGTGATTCTTAAGCTGCGGCGGCACGATGGGGAATTTAATTCGCTTGCGCCGCGTCAGGATCGCAAATTCATCGCGGCCCGCCGGCACGCAGATCTCAGGAGGGTGCTCGCGCCATGAGGGCATCAATTCATCGAGTGGACCCGGTTCCATGACCGCACCGGATAGGGAGTGGGCCCCCAAACTGGCCGCTTTCTCCAGAACGCAAATGCTCAAAGAAGGCTTCAGCTGCTTGAGTCGAATGGCGCATGCGAGACCCGCCGGGCCGGCCCCCACGATGGCGACTTCGTACTCCATTACATCTCGTTGGCTTTCGATCATCGCAACTGACACCTTAAAACCCATAAAAGTAGTGAAATGAGGGGCTTAGTAGATCATAAACCGCCACTGACTGGCGAAGCGTCCGACAGGTGGACAGGGAATGACGAGATTTGCCCGCCGCTGTCGCTTTAACTGGTGGGGACGACCATGTTGACAGGCCACGGATGCCGGCAACCAGGAGGGCCAATGGATTTGGGCATGGCTCGGGCAAGGACGCCCGCCCCATTTATTTCAAGCGCCCGCGCAGGCGAGCGTCTCAATCGGTGCGCCAATGCGCCTTACGCTTCTCAAAAAAGGCGCTGAAGCCTTCCTGCGCCTCTTCTTTTACCCTTAGGCGAGCGAGACGAGCTGCCATTTGCAGGGAGGTTTGCGCCCGCAGCGCGCTCCTGGCATGAGTTACATCACCTATCAGCGCCTTGGCTTCGCGCAATGCCCCCGGTGCTCCCTTCAAGATGGCGCTCGAGATGCGATCGCACGCCGCATCGAGAGCGTCAGGCTGCGCTACCTCATGCGCCAGGCCCACCTCTTTGAGCGTAGCCGCACTGAAAGTTTCCGCAGTCAGGAAGTAACGCAGGGCGGCGCCTGTGCTCATCTTGTTCAAGACAAATGGCGAAACCACGGCGGGAATGATGCCCAGACGCACTTCGGTGAAAGCAAATTTTGCGTGGCTGGCAACGATGGCGATGTCGCAAGCGGCGATCAATCCCAGTGCGCCGCCGTAGCCGTCGCCGTTGATTCGGGCAAGGGTAGGTTTGGGAAACGCATCCAAAGCGCCCAACAGGTGGGCCAGCTGCTCCGCATGCGCCAGATTCTCCTGTTCAGCGGCATGAGCCTGCGCTTGCATCTCGCTGAGGTCGGCGCCGGCGCAAAAGACATTGCCTGCGCCCGTGAGTTGCAGCATCCGCACCGCCGCATCCTCTCGGCACTCCTCGAGCATGCCGCTCAACGCGACTAGGGTTGCGCGATTCAGGGCATTGCGTTTGTCAGGACGATTGAGCGTGAGGTGCGCGATGCCACCCAAGATCTCAACCGTGACCGGGGCTTGAACGCTCACACCAGTTCAATAGCGATGGCGGTCGCCTCGCCGCCGCCGATGCAAAGGCTGGCGATGCCGCGCTTTTTGCCGCGCTTTCTCAATGCATACAGCAATGTGGTCAATAAACGCGCGCCTGTTGCGCCGATCGGATGTCCCAGCGCGCACGCGCCGCCGTTGACATTCACTTTGGCGTGCTCCAGCGACAAGTCCTTCATGGCCGCCATCGGCACCGCGGCAAAGGCTTCGTTGATCTCGTATAAATCGACATCGGCCGCCTGCCAATTCAATTGCTTCAAAAGTTTCTGGGTTGCACCCACAGGAGCCAAGGTGAACCATTCCGGCTCCCGCGCGAAACTGGTGTAGCCCACAATTCGCGCCAAAGGTTTCAGTCCCTTCAAGGCCGCGTAGGATTCGCGCACCAGCACCAGCGCTGCGGCGCCATCGGAGATGCCGGAGGAGCTCGCGGCTGTGACGGTGCCGTTTTTTTTGAAGGCCGGTTTCAGGGTCGGAATCTTTGCGATATCAAGCGTGAAAGGGGTTTCATCCTTTTCCACAATCTGCTCGCCCTTGCGAGTCTTGGCCGTCACGGAAGCAACTTCTGCGTTGAAATCGCCGTTGTTGACCGCGGCTTGTGCGCGCCGCACCGATTCGGCTGCGAAGGCATCCTGCGCTTCGCGGGTAAATCCATACTTCTCCGCAGTGGTGTCTGCAAAGCAGCCCATCAGCTGTCCGTCCCAGGGGCTTTGCAGGCCGTCGAAAAACATGTGATCGAGAACTTCCTGATGCCCCATCCGATAGCCGGTGCGCGCTTTGGGCAGCAAATACGGCGCGTTCGACATGGACTCGATTCCGCCGGCGACGACGACTCGAGCCGTACCGGCGAGGATTTGATCCGCGCCGAGCATGACCGAACGCATCGCCGAACCGCACATCTTGTTGACGGTGGTGCACGGAACGCTGGTCGGCAGGCCGGCGCCCAGGGCGGCCTGACGCGCGGGAGCTTGTCCGATGCCGGCGGACAGCACACAGCCCATGATGACTTCCTCGACATCCTCCGGCGCCACCCCCGAATCTTGCAGCGCTGCCTTGATCGCAACCGCGCCGAGCTGCGGAGCAGTCATCATGGCCAATGCGCCTTGGAAGGCGCCGACCGGCGTGCGCCGAGCGGCTAGAATAACGACCGGATCCGAATTCATGGGTGCATTCCGTGAGTGGTTAGCCGCACACTATAACCGCAATGCTTCGGTTACGGCGCCAACGGTTCACCCACCGCATTGGCGATCAGTTCACGGCTCTTGAGGCGCGCCTCGTCCGCCGAGAGGGCGCCGATTATCTGCACCCGGATCGGCCGCCGGTAGAGGGCGGCACCACCGGGCGGCATTACCTGGCGGGTGCCGTGGAGGGCAACGGCAACCACGGGCATTTGTGCCCGGGCGGCGATGGTGAAGGCACCATTTAGAAACTTGCCGACTTGGCGGGTCTCATCGAAGGTTCCCTCAGGAAAGAACATTAGGGATTGGCCGGTGGCGGCCAGCTTCAGCACGCGGCGCGCGTCGCTGGCTCCCTGGTGCCGGTCGAACCTTTCGACGAACTGCGAGCCGAGCCGCCGCAACAACAGGCCCGCGAGCGGCACGCGCACCATTTCCTTCTTTATGACAAAGGCGAAGTCCGGCGGCAAGGCCGCGACGATCGCTATCGCATCGATGTAACTCGCATGGTTGGCTACGACAACACAAGGCTCTCGCGGCAAACGTTCCAAGCCCTCAACCGTGAAAGGAATTCCCGACAGACGCAGGAACAGCCGCGAGAGCGTACCGGCCACCACGCGGCGTTGGCGCAGGCGGGGAAGAAATAAATTAATTGCGAGCACGGTCAATCCCAGGAGCGTGAAGGACACGAGACAATACGCAACGTAGGGCAGATTCAAAACGGCGCGCAAACGCTTCACTTCTGTGATCTGGTTCTCCTTATGTTAATACTTAACTGTACTGTGATTCTGGTCACGCCGACCTAGTGGGACCCCTCGCATACTGAGGACCGATAGCGCGGACAGCACTATTTCGTGCGCAACCATTCGCGGGAAACTATGGCGACGGCTCTCAAACGGACGGTTTATACACGCACCTCGGGCGCAGCGGTACCTGCCGTTCGCGAGGCCGCGGACCCCGCCTTACAACGCTTCCTCGATGCCGTGTGGATGGAACGCGGCCTGTCGGCGAACACCCTTGCGGCTTACCGCGCCGATCTCAGCGCACTTGCTCGATGGTTGGAAGAGCGCGACAGCGCGTTACTCAAAGCCACACGTATCGAATTGCTTGGATTTATCGCCGCTCGCGTCGAGGGCGGTTCACGGCCGAGATCGACCGCCCGTCAACTGTCTAGTTTCCGCCGTTTCTTTCGTTTCATGATGCGCGAAGGGTTGATCACGCTGGATCCGACGGCGCAAATCGCGATGCCGAAAATCGGCCGATCGCTGCCGAAATCGCTGTCGGAAGCCGAAGTGGATTCCCTGCTGGAAGCGCCCAGCGTTTCCGAGCCTTTGGGGCACCGCGATCGCACCATGCTCGAAGTGCTGTATGCGACCGGACTGCGAGTCTCGGAACTGGTGAGTTTGAAGCACAATCAAGTGAACCTGAATCAAGGCGTGATGCGCGTGATCGGCAAGGGCAATCGCGAGCGTCTGATTCCGCTCGGAGATGAAGCGGTCAAATGGCTGCAGCAGTTCATGCAAGGTCCGCGCGCCGAAATTCTTCTGGAACGCCAAACCGATTATCTGTTCCCCACTCGGCGTGGCGACCGCATGACACGTCAGGCCTTTTGGCACATCATCAAGCGCTATTCCAAGAAAGCCGGCGTGGAAAAGGAACTCTCGCCGCACACCTTGCGCCATGCCTTTGCCACCCACCTGTTGAATCACGGCGCCGATCTGCGCGTGGTGCAGATGCTGTTGGGCCACAGCGACCTTTCGACGACGCAGATCTACACGCACGTTGCTCGCGAGCGTCTGAAAGATCTCCATTCCACGCACCACCCCCGCGGCTGACCCAGAAAGCTCAGCGGGCGGTCTGTTAGAATGGGGTGAACCTCCGATGATATTGGAGGTCAAATTCTCGGTATTCCCATGGAGATGCATGTTGCGTTACGTCGCTGCCTTAACCTTGGTCCTTTGCGCGGCCACCTCAAGCGCGCAGGCTGCGGCCGCCGACCAACCCGCCGCTGCCGCGCAACCTGCTGCCGAGCAACCTGCGGCTGCCGAGCAGCCCGCCGCTGATCCGCGCGCCGCGCTGCTCAAGCTACTACCGAAAGGCTCCAAGCTCGATGATTTGCGCCCCTCGCCCATTCCCGGGATCTATGAATTCCAGCAGGGGGCCGAGATCAGCTACCTGACCGCGGACGGCAAGTACTTCATCGATGGCAATGTGTACGACATGAAATCCCGCGACAATCTGACCGAGGCGCTGCGCACGCACGCGCGGGTTGCCTTAATCAATGCGGTACCCGAGTCTGAGATGATGATTTTCTCTCCGGCCAATCCGAGATATACGATTACGGTTTTTACAGACGTCGACTGCGGGTACTGCAGAAAGCTGCATAGTGAAATGGCTGAACTGAATCGCCTCGGCGTTCGCGTGCGCTACATGTTTTTCCCACGCACCGGGCCTGGGACGGAAAGCTGGAGAAAGGCAGAGGTCGTCTGGTGTTCGCCGAATCGCAATGAAGCATTAACGCGCGCCAAAGCCGGAGTTGCGCTCGACATGAGCAAGATTTGCGCCCCGACGCCGGTGCGGCGCGAGTACGAATTGGGCGAAAGTATCGGCGTCCGCGGCACCCCCGCGATCGTCACGGAAAACGGCGACTACATCGCCGGCTACCTGGAGCCGCATGATCTGATCGCGCAGCTGGTCCAGTTGCAGCTCGCCAAGCGCTAAACCCGGCGCGCTTAGCGCTCGAGAAGTTTCACCTTGTCCTGGATGCCTTCCCATTGCTTGGCATCCGCGGGTGCCGCTTTCTTCTCGCTGATCACCGGCCACTTCTTGGCCAACTCGGCATTCAATTGTTTGAAATTTTCCTGGCCGGTCGGGATCTCTTCCTCGGAATAAATCGCCTCCACCGGACATTCCGGTTCGCACAGCGTGCAATCGATGCATTCATCGGGATCGATCACGAGAAAATTTGGACCCTCGTGGAAACAGTCGACGGGACAAACCTCGACGCAGTCCATATATTTACACTTAATGCAGCTCTCGGTGACCACGAACGTCATACTCTCGCCTTCTCTTACTCTGTTAAATGTTAGTACTATTCTGCCACACCTAAAAAGACGGCCCTCGGTCGGACTATGGCGTCGACCGGCTTTTAATTTCGATGAAGTGATGGTCGTCTCGCCCTGCGCTGCGGTCGGCGAAGTATTGTCGCAGTGCGTATTCGCCGCTGGCAGCACGGCCATCCTGCTGATCG
>JANYAD010000009.1 GCA_025355165.1 Gammaproteobacteria bacterium
CAATCATCGAGGCATTCCGGCAGCAGCGTCGCCTGCTGGCGGTCCGCCCCTTGAACGAAACCCTGCATCATTCCCCCCGCGATTCAGCAAAGGAATCATAGCATCGACGGGGTTTTCACACAGCCTGGACCCGAAGCGGACCTCATGCAAGGCCGTACAGGGTGAAGGGCCTCGATTGCCGATATGGCCACTGGGCGCGCCTGAACGAGTAGACCTGCGTTGTTGCCTGCATGTATGCTTTGATGCATGGGCAGGACTAATTCAATTAAGGGGCCGACACAGCACTGGTCGACAAGGCGAGCGCAGACTTCATGAAAGGAAATTGCCGTGATCAAGGTAAGCGTGATGTACCTAAACACTCCCGGAGCGCGGTTCGATTTTGATTACTACTGTGACAAGCACATGCCACTTGTGAAAGCCCGTCTTGGAGCTGCTTGCAAGGGATGTGCGGTGGACAAGGGGCTTGCCGGAGGCGAGCCGGGCACTCCTCCTATCTATGTTGCTATTGGACATGTATTCGGGGAGTCACTTGAGGCACTTCAAGCGGCTCACGAGGCACATGCGACCGAAATCATGGGCGATGTAGCAAATTTCACTGACATTACGCCCAGCTTCCAAGTCAATGAGATGCTGACCGTATAGCCATCTGCGATTAAAGTTGAACAGCCCCGGACGAAGTGACCGAATGAATGCTGTTCACTTCCGTTTGTGGCCGATATTGTTGCAAAAGTCTTTTTGGGGTGGCGAACGAAAATTCCTAGAGCCACTGATGCGTTTCGTATGTGGCGATGTGAGGCTCCTCATTGTTTCGTACAAAAACGACCACGGACCTTCGCATCGGCGCTAGAGAGCGTTGCAGCGGTAGAGGCGCCTAAAAATCTGCTTTGGCGAGATTTTTGGTGTCGTTCGATTTTCGACTTTTGCAACAAAATCGGCACCTTTCAGACATGGCCGGTCAGGCTAACTAATGTCCGTTCCTGGGGCAGAACGGACCTCGCGGAGACGACCGCTGACTCCCGAAAATGCCCTATCCCGGACATTCCGGGCCAAACGCACTGGACACCCAGTTTCTTCCTGACCATCATCCGCTTAGACCGCTTTGGGAGTGCTCATGGATATCGGGGCTTGGTTACGTGGCCTTGGCCTCGGACAATACGAGAGTGCTTTCCGCGATAGCGAAATCGAGGCTGACGTTCTGTCGGAACTGAGTGAAACCGATCTCGAAAAGCTTGGTCTCCCCCTTGGACCCCGAAAGCGAATCCTCAAGGCGATCGCAAATGATGCGGATAAGGCGCCGGAAGCCGCAAGCCATGCACGCCCCATGCCCGCTAAGGATACTGCTGAGCGTCGTCAATTGACGGTTATGTTTTGCGATCTTGTCGGCTCCGCCGCGATGTCCGCTCGACTCGATCCCGAGGACCTAAGCAGCGTCATCGGCGCGTTTCAAAAGGCCTGTGCCAACGCCGTGACCGCGTTCGGCGGTTCGATTGCGAAGTACATGGGCGATGGAGTGCTGGTCTATTTCGGCTATCCAGAGGCGCATGAGGACGACGCGGAGCGAGCAGTACGTGCCGGTCTCGCATTACTGGACGCGATAGCTGCAATGCGCCTACCGCTGCCGGTCCAACCGCAGGTCAGGGTCGGCATCGCCACGGGCTTGGTGGTGGTTGGCGAATTGATCGGTGAAGGCGGTGCGCAAGAACGGGTTGCCGTCGGTGAGACATTGAATTTGGCGGCAAGAATTCAGGCTGTGGCGTCTCCGGATTGGGTCGTAGTGGCCGAACTGACCCGTCGCCTTGCCGGTGTCGCTTTTGAATACGAGGACCTAGGACCGCACGAATTAAAGGGAATTCCCGGCGCCCCGATGCTATCGCGCGTCACTGGCGAAAGCGCGACTCGAGGACGCTTCAATACCATCATCGCGAAAGGCCTCACCCCTCTGGTCGGCAGGGGCGAGGAGATTGGACTGCTGCGGCGCCGTTGGGATTACGCGAAGGAAGGTGACGGCCAGCTCGTTTTACTGTCGGCGCCTGCCGGATTCGGCAAGTCGCGCTTGACGCAGTCATTCCGTGAGCACCTCGACGATTTCTCGATCCCATGCCTGCAATACTTTGGCTCCCCCTTTCACATGAACAGTCCGTTTCACCCCTTTATCAGACAGCTCGAACGAGCCGCCGGCATGGTCCGGACCGATACCGCGGCTCAGAAGCTAGATAGGCTGGAAAGTATCTTGGAAGGCCCGGCGGAAAGCAGAATCGAGGATATCTCGCTTTTGGCCGCTCTAATGTCAATCCCTTTCGAAGAACGCTATCCGCACCTGCAGATTACAGAGTTGGTACAGAAGCAAAGAACTATGGAGCTGCTCGAGGAACAATTGGTCCGGATTTCCCACCGCGCTCCGGTGCTGGTTATTTTTGAGGACGCACACTGGATCGATCCTAGTTCTCTCGAGTTGATGAATAGCGCCATCCGCAGAATGGCGAATTTGCCGGTGATGATGATTGTGACTCACCGGCCGGAGTTTCCGTCCCCGTGGCTCGATCTCGGTCACTCTACAGTGTTGAAGCTTAACCAACTTGGACGAAGCCAGGTAATCGAGCTTATTCAAAAAGCGGCTGGAGGAAAGACTCTGCCCGAGGCGGTCATCGAACAGATTGCCGCTAAGTCGCAAGGCGTGCCGCTATTCATTGAGGAAATCACGCGGTCGATTTTGGAATCCGGGGATCTGGAAGAGTCTGGCGACCGTTACGTCTTGCGGCGATCAATTCGCGAGTTCACCATTCCGTCCACGTTGCAGGACTCTCTGATCGCGCGTTTGGATCGTCTCGGGTCGGCCAAAGACGTCGTGCTCACGGCATCGATAATCGGCAGGGAGTTCTCCTACGAACTGATTGAGGCGGTATCTCTGGTATCTCAGGCGACGCTGCTGACCGATCTCGGACGGCTGGTGCAATCCGATCTGCTGGAACAGCACGGTGTGCCACCGCACTCGCGCTACATCTTCAAGCATGCGCTGATCCGCGACGCGGCGCTTCAATCGGTGCTAAAGTCACGTAAGCGCGAACTGCACCAACGGGTAGCCGAGGTGCTTACAGGCCGGTTCCCCGAGGTCGTGAATACCGAGCCTGAACTGCTGGCTCATCACTATACGGAAGCAAGTGTAGCCGACCGTGCGCTTGCCTGCTGGCGTCAGGCTGCCGATCGCGCGGTGGGGAGATTGGCTTATGTTGAGGCCCTTGGGCACGTCGACAAGGCCATGAAGCTCATAGCGAACCTGCCCGAGGGCGCCGAACGGGACGAGTGGGAGCTTTGTTTCCTGGTAATCGAAGGCCCTTCGCGGATGGCCCTGGACGGTTGGGATAGTCCCGCGGCAGAACGGCTCTATGAGGAGGCGCGCACGGTTGCTGAAAGACTAGGGCGTCCAGCAGAAGTGTTCCGGTCGATTTGGGGCTTATGGATGGGAGCACATAGCAGCGGCCAGCACGTTCGCGCCCATGAACTTTACCGAAAAATCTTTGGCCTTCTAGGGGAGACGAACGATCCGGAATACGTCGTTCAGGCCCACCATGCCGGTGGCTCGCAGATGGTAGCGGAAGGCGTACCGCGCGTAGCGCTTGCCCACGTCGACCAATTGCTGACCAACTACCGAATGGACGTCCACGGTAATCTTGCACTTTTTTATGGTGCTCACGATCCCGCGTGCTGCTCGCTCGGTATGCGGGCTTTAAGTTTGGTGATGCTGGGCCATCTGGATAAAGCCCTTGCGGAAAGCGAAAGTGCATTGGAGTTGAGCGAACGTCTTAACCACAAGCCTAGTATTTCTCATACTCACCTGTTCCGCGCAGAGCTCTCCATCATTCTCAATCGTTGGGAGGAAGCAGAGGCTCACCTAAACACCAGCATGTCGCTTTCCAAGAAGTACTCCTTGGCCGCCTACCTCAATGCCGCTGATCTGATGCACGGCTTGGTTCGAGCGCTGCGGGGCGAAGTTGATGCAGGTATCAGACAGGCGGAGGCCGCATTGGTCACCCTGACGGCGGTTCCGTCCCGCCGATTCCACTTGCCGATACGAATTGCGATCGTCGGGCGAGCCAAGCTGGCAGGGGGAGATATCGACGGGGCGCTTGCCCTTTTCAACACCGCCCTTGAGGCCGCATCGAATACAGGTGAGCGTTGGTACGAGCCGGAGTTGCTTCGTCTAAAGGCCGAGGTGTTGCTCACCCAGCCCAAGCAACATGCGAGAGAAGCCGAGTATTGTCTGAAAGCAGCGATCGCTCTTGCGCAGGAGCAGGAGGCGAAGTTCTGGGAGTTGAGAGCCGCAACGACGCTCGCGGTACTCTGGAAACAGCAAGGGCACCGCGCGAAGGCCCACAGCCTGCTTGCGCCGGTCTGTAGCTGGTTTAGCGAAGGATTGAATACCGCCGACGTAAAGAACGCGAACTCGCTGCTTGCTGAGTTAGCATAAGGCTGGTCTGTTTAGAAAGTCGGCTCGGCCAACGCGGAGGTCAAATGACGGGGATGTCTCCTCTTGGCAGATATTGTTGCAAAAGTCGAAAATCGAACAACCCTAAAAATCTCGCGAAAGCTGATCTTTGGACTTCTCTGCTGCTGCGTCGCTTTTCAACGCCACTACCGAGGTCCGTGATCGATTTTGGATGAAACGATATGGTCCCTCACGTCGCCGCGCGTAAAACGCATCGGCGGCTCTAAGCATTTTCGTTCGC
>JANYAD010000094.1 GCA_025355165.1 Gammaproteobacteria bacterium
CCCGCCCCGAGGCCTCGGGCTGTCGCCAGAATGGCGAATGCGATCGTGCACCAACGCATGGGGTTCCCTTTTAATTGAGGGTGTTCGAACTAAGACGAACGGCGCTGCACTTTCCACCCCCACAAGACCCAGTTCGCCAACTTTTTCCTTGGCGCCCGATAAATCTGCTGCAATCACGGCAGGCCCGAGGTAGGGTAAGAGCATGTCAAGCGCACTCGACGCGTGGTTTTCACGGGAGGTCCTAATTTATGAGGATGCTCTTGTACGCTACCTCGCGCGCAGCTGGCATCATCGCGAAGATCTAGTCGACCTGCGGCAGGAAGTGTACATGCGGGTTTACGAGGCAGCGGCCAAGGAGCGGCCACGTGCTCCAAAGTCCTTCCTGTTTGCGACGGCGCGCAATCTCATGGCGGATCAGATACGCCGTAGCAGGGTGGTCTCGATCGAGGCTCGGGCTGATTTGGAGTCTCTGAACGGCTTGGTGGATGAGAGGTCGCCGGAGCATTGCGCAAGTGCACAGGAAGATCTACGCACTATCGCGTTGGCTTTCGAGCAGTTGCCGCCGCGTTGTCGCGAGGTGGTTTGGCTGCGACGCTTCGAGAATCTCTCTCAACGAGAGGTTGCAGCTCAGCTCGGAATTTGCGAAGCGGTGGTCGAGAAGCAGGTCGCGAAGGCGATGCGCAGGTTCGCCGACGCGTTTTTTGGGGAGCGGGGAATGCAGTTGGATAAAATGGGGATGACGAGCAGAAAGGAGCGCAAGGCCGAATTAACTCGGCAAGTTGTCCGATAGCGATAAATGATGAGATCTCACAGAGAAATCGAACAGGCCGCGGCGGCTTGGCTGGCTCGCCGCGACCGCGAAGAATGGAGTGATGCCGACGAGGCGACGCTCCGTGAATGGCTGTCTGCGTCAGTGGCGCACCGCGTCGCATTCGTTCGTCTAGAGACCGCATGGGCTCGATCCGGACGCCTTAAGGCGCTCCCCGCTACCGGCTACGGTGCGGAACTCTCCGTCGCCGGGCAGCGGGCCACGTCCTTCGCTACGCCACCGACGGAAGCGGGCGCTCGCAGCGCGCGGCCGCGACGCCTGCCCCTTATCGCGGTTGCAGCCGCCATGCTCCTCACGTTAACCGGCGGCGCATTGCTGCTGGTGACAGCGCACCCGGGAGCGTCCTACCGCACCGCGATCGGTAGCATCAAGGCAGTTCCCATGAAAGATGGTTCTACCATCACTCTAAACACCGACACCAATATCCGTGTAGCCATGAGCGGTACGGAAAGGCGCGTGGATCTCGATAAGGGCGAGGCATTCTTTGAGGTCGCAAAGGACTTGAACCGCCCTTTCGTGGTGCATATCGGCGAAGAACGGGTGATTGCGGTGGGCACGAAATTCTCGGTGCGGCGTGAGGCCGACCACGTGCGAGTACTCGTCACCGAGGGGCGCGTGCGCGTCGAACGCGCCGAGGCGCATCAGCAGACCGCGGCCGCGCTGGTCTCGAAGGGCAGCGTCGCGTTGGCCGGCGCGGCTGGTGTGCTGGTCCAAGAAGAGGGGCTGCCGGAGGTCGAAGAGCGTCTGAGCTGGCGGCAGGGGTTCGTGGTGTTTCATGACACCTGCCTCAGCGACGCTGTGGCCGAGCTCAACCGCTACAACGAACGTCAGATCGTCATCGTTGATCTCGCGCTAGGATCCATGCGCATCGGCGGCCACTTCCGCTCCAACAACGCCGAGGGTTTCGTCCGGCTTCTCGCTGACGCGTTTTCAATTCGGGTCGAGGAACAGAACCGCCGAATCATGCTCCATCACCAATGAGCTAACTCCGCGCCCCAACATATTTTCGTCGGGAGGGGTGGATTTTTAGTTGTCATTCGTCCTGGTAAAGGCAGGCGGATTTAACAAGCCTAGATACCAAGGGATGAATCATGCGGAAATTATTACGGCGATTCTTCGTCATCGTTTTCGGCTGCTCAGTCGCATTCTGCGCGCTCGCCATCGCCGATGAGTCTAAGCTGATCAACATACCGCCGGGCGACCTCGTCATCGCCCTGGACGCGCTCGCGCGGCAATCGGGCGCGGAGATCGTCTACACTACCGAGCAGGTGGGCAACCAGCGCACGCCGGGAGTAAGCGGCACGCTGTCGGCCCGCGAGGCGCTGCAGAAACTGCTGCGCGGCACATCCCTTAAGGTCACCGTCGACTCGAGCGGAGCGATGCTGATCCATGCACCCACCCTAGGGGTGGGGAGCCACACGGTAAATGCAGGTACCGACCTTAAAACCTTGGCCGTGAACTACGATGGCGTGCCGCAGACGCTTCGCTTGGCTCAGGCGCAAACCGTTTCCCTCCAACGCGTCAACGCGAGTTCCTCGGTGCTGGCGGCCGACACGGCTTCAGAAAACAAGAGTGAATCGCCGCTCGATGAGTTGGTGGTCACCGGCTCGCGCATCGCGCGCAGCGCGCTGGAGCAGCCGACGCCCATCACCGTCATCGGCGCCGACGCGATCGAACAGAGCGGATTCAGTAACGCGGGCGACATCCTCAACCAGGTCTCCCAGTTCGGCATCGGCACGGGACTTTCTAGCAACCAGGAAGGGTATTTCACCGATGCCGGCGCGACGTTCCTAAACCTCCGCGGTCTGGGAACCAACCGTACGCTCGTGCTGGTGGATGGCCTCCGCCGAGTGTCGGGCGGGAGCTCGTCCTCGGCCGTGGACCTCAGCACGATTCCGGCCAACATGATCGAGCGGATCGAGATCATTACGGGCGGCGCCTCGTCCATCTACGGAGCCGACGCCGTCAGCGGCGTCGTGAACATCATCCTGAAGCACCACGCCGAGGGCCTCGAGCTCGGCGCGCGATCCGGGATTTCGAGCCGTGGCGACAACGGTACGCAGAACGTAAGCGGCACCTACGGCCAGGCGCTGCAGGATCGGGGCGAGTTTACTTTTGGAGTCTCGTGGAGCCGCGAGGCGGCCGTCCACGCC
>JANYAD010000102.1 GCA_025355165.1 Gammaproteobacteria bacterium
CGGCTTCGGCCGCAGCGACTCGCGCGCCGAACTGCGGCGTTTCTTCGAGGTCAACCGGCACTACGTGGTGGTTGCGGCGCTGAAGGCGCTTTCCGACGAGGGCAAGATCGATACGCAGACCGTGACCAAGGCCATGAAAGATTTCGGCATCGATCCGGAAAAATACAATCCCGTGACGGTCTAGACGATTATGACAAGTCCCATCGAAGTTCTAGTGCCTGATATCGGCGGATTCAAGGACGTCAACGTCATCGACGTGCTTGTCAAAAATGGCCAGGTAGTCGAAAAAGAAACGCCGCTGGTGACGATTGAAACGGAGAAGGCCGCGATGGACGTGCCCTCTCCGATTGCCGGCAAAATCGCTGAGGTCAAGCTGAAAATCGGCGATAAGCTGTCCGAGGGCTCGTTGATTCTGCTGCTGGAGCCGGCGGTTGCGGCGACACCGGCGGACAAGCCGGCTGAGGCCGCCTCGCCCGCGGAATCTAAAGCGGCGACCAAGGCTGAGCCGTCCGCGGAAGAACTCAATGCAGCGCCGAGCAGCTCCACCGCGGCTAGCGTGTCGTCCCCGACAGGAGCGAGCACAGCGCACAGGGCTGCGACATCCGATGATACCGCGCCTCGCGAAGCGCGCTCGGGAGCGACCCGCTCGGCAGCCGTGGATGAAAACGCCTTTTCCAAGGCACATGCCAGCCCTTCGGTGCGCAAATTCGCCCGCGAGGTGGGTGCTGATCTGGGTGGCATCTCCGGCACTAGCGTTAAGGGCCGAATCACGCAAGAGGACGTCAAGGCGCACGTCAAAAACCTGCTGGGGGCAGCCTCAAGCGCAGCAACCGGGAGCGGTCTGCCGCGAGTGCCTGTGGTGGATTTTGCGCTCTTCGGCCCGGTTGAAGTGAAAGCGCTGTCGCGCATCCAAAAGATTTCCGGAACGCGCCTGCAAGCCAGCTGGCTGAATTTGCCGCACGTCACCCAGCACGAAGACGCCGACATCAGCGACCTCGAAGCGGCGCGCGGTGCTCTGAAAGATAAGGCCGCTCAAGCCGGAGTGCGCCTCACGCCATTGGTATTCATCATCAAGGCCTGTATTTTGGCTCTGAAGGAATTCCCGCGATTTAATTCCTCGCTGGATGAATCGGGCCAGAATCTTGTCTTCAAGAATTATTTTAATATCGGCTTTGCCGCCGACACGCCCAATGGGCTGGTTGTGCCGGTCATCCCCAATGCCGACCGACTCGATAACTTTGAGATCGCGCGCACCTTGGCCTCGCTTTCAGAGAAAGCTCGGGCAGGCAAGTTGAAGGCCGGCGAAATGCAGGGCGGAAGTTTCACCATATCGAGTCTGGGCGGAATCGGCGGCACTTATTTCACGCCCATCATCAACGCTCCCGAGGTTGCCATCCTCGGTGTCTCAAAGGCAAGTCAAAAGCCGGTCTATGAGCGAGGCGGTTTCCTTCCGCGCTTGATGCTGCCCTTGTCGCTGTCTTACGACCATCGAGTCATCGATGGCGCTGAGGCCGCTCGCTTCGTGGTATTTCTTGCAAAAACACTGGGCGATGTGAAGGCGCTGCTATGAGCACGATTGAGGTGCGCGTGCCGGACATCGGCGATATCAAGGGTGTCGCGGTTCTCGAAGTGCTGGTGAAGAAGGGCGATAAGGTGGCGATTGAAGATCCGCTGATCTCGCTCGAATCCGATAAGGCAGCCATGGATGTGCCTTCGCCGGTCAGCGGAGTGATCATTTCGATAGAGATTAAAAAAGGCGACGAAGTCTCCTCGGGTACGTTGATCGCGACCGTGGAAATCGAAACGGCCCAGGCGGCTCCGGAGCAGAAGGGAGCTTCGGAGCAGAAGGCCGTTTCGGAGCAGAAGGCCGCCGCCGAGAAGCCAGTAGTGGCGACAGATGCCGCGGCGGCTCCAGCGGCCAAGGCCCGTGCCGGCGCGCCGCCTGAGGGAGCGGTGGATTTGGTGGTGCTCGGCGCCGGCGTCGGCGGTTACACGGCGGCATTTCGCGCCGCGGATTTAGGATTGAACGTCACGCTCATCGAGCGCTGGCCGGTGCTCGGCGGCGTGTGCTTGAACGTCGGCTGCATTCCATCCAAGGCTCTGCTGCACGCGGCGAAGGTCATCGAGGACTCGGCCGGTATGGCCGCCCATGGCATCGTTTTCGGTCCGCCTCAGATCGACCGCGATCGATTGCGGGTATGGAAAAATGGCGTGGTCAAGAGATTAACCGGTGGACTCACCCTCCTGGCAAAGCAGCGCAAAGTCACCGTTATGCACGGCGAGGCGAAATTCGTAGGCCCCTATGCGATTGATGTCAAAGGCGCCGATGGCGCACGCCGGGTGGACTTCAAGCAATGCGTCATTGCGGCCGGATCGGAGTCGGCGCGCTTGCCGGGGCTGCCGGATGATCCTCGCGTCATCGACTCGAGTGGCGCGTTGGAGCTGCCGCAGGATTGCAAACGGCTGCTGGTGATCGGCGGCGGCATCATTGGCTTGGAAATGGCCTGCGTTTATGATGCCATTGGCGTGAAGGTCACGGTGGTGGAGTTGAGCGATGGGCTTATTCCGGGGACCGACCGGGATCTAATCCGTCCCCTGCAAAAGCGGATTGAAAAGCGCTACGAGAGAATTCTCGTCAATACTAAAGTGGCCAAACTCGAGGCGCTGGCGGAAGGATTGAGGGCGAGTTATGAAGGCCCCGAGTCACCGTCACCCCAAGTCTTCGATCGGGTGCTGGTTGCCGTCGGGCGTTCCGCCAATGGCAACGCGATCAATGCTGCAGTGGCGGGCGTCGAAGTAAGCGCTCGCGGGCTCATCGCTGTCGATAATCGGATGCGCACCAATGTTCCGCATATTTTTGCGATTGGCGACATCGTCGGTCCGCCGATGCTGGCGCACAAAGCGAGTCACCAAGGCAAAGTTGCAGCCGAGGTCGCCGCCGGACACAAGTCCTGGTTCGATGCTCGGTGCATCCCCTCGGTCGCCTATACGGATCCGGAGATTGCTTGGGCCGGTGTCACTGAAACCGAGGCCAAAGCGCGCGGCATCGATTTTGGCAAGGGCACGTTTCCGTGGGCCGCCAGCGGCCGAGCATTGGCCCTCAACCGCGACGACGGATTTACCAAACTGCTCTTCGACAAGGAGACCCATCGGATCATCGGCGCCGGAATCGTCGGCACCAATGCCGGGGATTTGATCGCGGAGGTGGCACTGGCAATTGAAATGGGTGCCGATGCGACGGATATCGGTTTGACCATTCATCCGCATCCGACCTTGTCGGAGACGGTCGGCTTTGCCGCTGAGGCCTTTGATGGGACGTTGACGGATCTTTACATACCAAAGCGATAGATGGTCTCAAATCTAAACATCTGCGTGTTGCTGGCGGGTCTCTTTTGCGCGGCCGGCGGCGCTGCCAATGCGGATGCGCCCTGCGTTGATTTCAAATGGGACGTGATCCAGGAGCGCGCGCTATTCGCGGGTCCTGCCGAGCCCTTGACGGCCGGATCGGGGGAGAAATCTGCGCCTGCAATGTGGCTGAATCACCTGTATCAGATAAAACTGCTGCCCGAAGATCAAGTGGTGTTGGCGGCTGCTCCCGGAAAGGCTCCCCCGATCAGCGCAAAGGCAGGGATACTGACATTCAAGCTTGCTGCAAGCGGCTCTTATCGCATTGCACTTGATATGCCGGTTTGGATCGACATCGTCGCGAACGGAGCGCTCATCCGAGCCAAAGATTTTCAGGGGCAGCACGCCTGCGCCGCGCCGCACAAAATCCTTGAATTCGATCTCATCGGGACCCGGCCGTTCTTCCTTCAGTTGAGCGGTGCCGCTGACAGCGTCAATCTGAGCATCACGACGGCGCCGGCGCGAAAACTGTAAAACGTTAAGCGAACTTGAGGTGGCATGAGAACCGCACGGCGATCATGGCCGCGGCGCGAAGGGGACGCGGTTTGCGGAAATGGCCTGCGGCTGCGCGTCGATACAGCTTTGCAAGTATGCGGTTTTCTCCGCTCCCACCATCTTCCTTTCCTTAATTTCTTTCAGGCAAGCAGTTCGCTTGGCATGCCTGGCTGCGGCATCCGCGGCGGGTAGGCTCGAGGGGGAATTAGAGCTCTGCGCTACGGCCGGCCCGACATTGAACATAAACACGCTGAGGCACAGGCTCGCCGTAAACGCCAAACGCATGACTGATCCTTCGAGAGTGGCTGGGCAAAGAAAGAGAATAGCGTCCGTATCAGGACTTCACGATGAAGGGCGCATGAAGCTTCGTTAACCTTTGGCCCCATCAGCCGGCGGCAAGTCGGCAGCGAGCGCGGCCCAAGTAGCGCTTTTCATCCGGAGCCTGGCCGCTGCTTTGGGCCCCATACAGCTCCTCGGCCAGCGCCTCCATGAGGGCATGCTCGGCAAGATGTGCATCGCCATATTTTGCTTGCAATTGCCGCTGCAAATCCCGGATGCCGGGCGGTCGGTCTATGGAGACTTGCTCGCGAACCGCTAAATGCAGGCCCATGTGCAGAAACGGGTTTTCGGCGCTACCGGAGGTGCCATGATCGAAGGCCAGTGCCGCCTCGCTATCGCCCACGATGCGCTGGTACTCGGGGTGTAAGCCGATCACGTCAGCGACTGATGCTTCCAAGGGCGTCAACGGCGAACGCGCGACGTGTTTTGCCCAGGACTGCGCATAAGTCAGACGCAATTTTTCGCGCGTATAATTCTCGAAAACACTCATGCGGAAGTCTTGCGCCCATATTCGCATAAGTCCGCAATGATGCAGGTGGGGCAGGCGGGACGGCGGGCAGTACAAACATAGCGCCCGTGCAAGATCAGCCAGTGATGTGCATTGTTGTGAAATTCCAGCGCTACCCGCTTCATCAGTTTATCTTCAACTTCACGAACGGTTTTGCCCGGTGCAATCCGAGTTCGATTGGCGACGCGAAAAATGTGAGTGTCGACGGCAATCGTTGCATGACCGAACGCGGTATTCAAAATGACGTTGGCAGTCTTGCGGCCGACACCCGGCAGTTCCTCGAGTGCCACTCGGGTCGTCGGTACCTCGCCGCCGTGTTTCTGGAGCAATAAGCGACACATCGCGATAATGTTCCTCGCCTTGGTGTTGTACAGGCCAATGGACTTGATGTATTTCGACAACCCCTTAACGCCCAAAGCCGAGAGGGCGGCCGGCGAATTTGCGGCTTGAAACAACTCAACGGTCGCCTTGTTCACGCTCGTGTCGGTGGCCTGCGCCGAGAGGATCACGGCGACCAGCAATTCAAAAGCGGATTCGTACACCAACTCGGTGCGTGGCTGCGGATTGGCCGTCCGAAACCTCGAAAACATTTCCCATCGCTTTTGCGGATTCACGGCAGCGCTTTGCGGCGCGCGGCCGTAGCCTTTTTCGCGTCAAGTTGCCGCTGCCTTTCCGTCGCTTGACGTTCAGACCGTGTGAGGTGCGCGGCAAATCGCTCGCGATTCAATGAAGGTTCAATTATGGCCGCCTCGGGAGCGTCGCGCATTTCGATGCAATCGACCGGACACGGTGGCAAGCACAGCTCGCACCCCGTGCAGCGGTCGATCAGCACGGTATGCAGGTACTTCTGTGCGCCGACGATCGCATCCACCGGGCAGGGCGCCAAGCAGCGCGCGCAGCCGATGCAGCGATCTTCATCGATTAATGCAATGCGCAGCGCTGACTCCACGCCATTGAGCGGATTCAACGACAGCGCAGGTCGATGCAGTAGCCGGGCCAGCGCTTCGATGGTCTTCTTGCCCCCCGGCGGGCACTGGTTAATTTGCGCCTCGCCGCTGGCAATCGCGGCGGCATACGGGCGACAGCCGCTATAGCCGCAGCGGGTGCACTGGGTTTGAGGCAGCAATGCATCGATGCGCGCAGCCATATCTGGCGCAACTTGGCTGCTCATGTCATTTTACGCGCATGCCCGGTGTTGCTCCGGAATCGGCCGACAGCGCAAAAATGTCTTTTCCTCCGGGTCCCGCCGCCAACATCATCCCTTGAGAGGTGCCGAAACGCATTTTCCTAGGCTCCAAATTGGCAACTACGACAACGAGGCGCCCCACCAAACTCACCGGGTCATAAGCCGCGCGGATCCCTGCGAATATCTCTCGATGTCCCAATTCGCCCAGATCCACCCTTAATTTCAACAACTTGTCTGCCCCGGCAATGAGTTCGGCGCTCAAGATCTTGGCCACACGAAGATCGATGCGCGAAAAATCGTCGATGGAAATCAGGTTGCCCTCGACCGATGTCGCAGCCAGGGTCGTTGCGCTCGATGCGCCGGCGTGCACCGTGCCCGTGGCCGCAGCGGAACGCGCAGCACCCGTAGGCAGGGCAGCACTCGCTGCGGCAGTTTCGGGCTCAATCAGGTTTTGCACGGCTTTAGGATCGAGCCGAACGGCGAGGGGTTCATAAGGGTGGATACTCGAGGCGAGCAGCGGCTTGGCTGCGTCCCTCCACTCCCAACTCGACTCTTGTAAGAACGAAGCTGCGCGCGCTGCCATTTGCGGCAGTACGGGCTGCAGATAAATCATCAGTATGCGAAACAGATTCAAGCCCTGAGTGCAAACGAGTTGTACCTGGGGGAGCTTTGCTGCGTCTTTTGCGAGCATCCAGGGCTTGCGCGAATCGACATATTGGTTGGCGCGATCGGCAAGCGCCATGATGTCGCGCACTGCGCTGGCCATATCACGCCTTTCATAGGCTTGGGCGATGTTTTCGCCGGCCGCGACGAATGCGTCAAAAAGACCCTGGTCTTCGAGATTGCCGGCCAACCTGCCGGCGGAATTCTTGGTGATGAATCCGGCGCAACGACTGGCGATATTCACCAGTTTGCCCACGATTTCTGAATTCAAGCGAGTCGTGAATTCATCCAGATTCATGTCCATATCGTCGATGCCCGAGCCGAGCTTCGCGGCGAAATAGTAGCGCAGGTACTCAGAGGGAAAATTCTGCAGATAGCGACGCGCCGTGATGAAAGTCCCCCGGGACTTCGACATCTTCTGGCCATTGATGGTGAGAAAGCCGTGGGCATGCACGGAGGTGGGCCGCCGCATGGCCGCGGCCTGCAGTACGGCCGGCCAGAACAGGGTGTGAAAGTACAAAATGTCCTTGCCGATGAAGTGGTGCAGTTCTGCCGTCGAATCGGCGTTGAAAAACTCTTCGAACTTCAGATCGCTGCGTTCGCATAATTGGGCAAAGCTCGCGAGATACCCGATCGGCGCATCGAACCATACGTAAAAGTATTTGAGCGGCGCGTCGGGGATTTCAAACCCGAAATAGGGCGCATCGCGTGATATGTCCCAGTCCCGCAGGCCCTGCGAGAACCACTCGTCGAGCTTGCGCGCAACACTCTCTTGAACGCCACCGTTGCGCACCCAGTTGAGAAGCGGCTGCTCGAAGGCGCTCAATTTGAAGAAATAATGTTCAGACTCGCGCCATACCGGGATCGTGCCGCTTACCGCTGAGAGCGGATTTTTGAGATCCGCGGGCGTATACGTAGAGCCGCAGTTCTCGCACGAGTCGCCATATTGATCCGGCGTTGCGCATACCGGACAAGTGCCTTTGACGTAGCGGTCCGGCAGAAACATTTTGGCCGACTCGTCGTATGCTTGGCGAACCATGCGTCGATCGATGTAGCCCGCGTCGCGGTGCATCAAGTACATCCGATCGCAAAATTGCCTGTTTTCGGCCGAGTGCGTCGACCCGAAATTGTCCATCCCGATCAACATGTCCTTAAAATCGCGCTGATGTTCGACGTTGATCTGGGCAATCAGCTGCTCCGCGCTGATGCCTTCGGATTGCGCCTTGAGCATGATGGGGGTGCCATGAGTGTCATCGGCGCAGACGTAGTAGCACTCGTGGCCGCGCAACTTCTGAAAGCGCACCCAGATGTCGGTTTGGATGGCCTCGAGGATATGGCCTAGGTGCAGAGGTCCATTTGCATAAGGCAGCGCGCTAGTGACAAGAATTCTACGTCGTTGGGTCATGCCAAATTATGCCATGACATGGGCAGAGGGTGGCGCCCGAGGTCGGCGCCGGCCACGCTCGGCAGCTTAGCGTTGGCCAGGCGGTTCCTAGGAAACGTCGCGAACGTTCTCGAAGCGGGACTTGTTTATCGACTTGTTGAACGCTTCCTTGCCGCTGATCTGCTTTGAATCAAGCAGCGCTTGAATCGCCATATCCATGAGTTTCATGCCGGTGGCGGCGCCGCTCTGCATGGCATTTTCCAATTGATCCATCTTGCCTTGGCGAATCAGATTTGCCACTGCAGGCGTGTTGATCAAGATCTCCAACGCCGCGACCCGGCCCTGTTTATCCGTTTTCGGAATTAACTGCTGCGAAACTACGCCCCGCAAGCTGGTGGAAAGCATGGTGCGCACATGCGGCTGCTTGTCCGCGGGAAACGCATTCACCAGTCGATCCACCGTGGCTGCCGCGCCATTGGTGTGTAAGGTCGCCATCACCAAAATACCCATCTCCGCTGCGGTGACGGCAATACTCATCGTTTCCAAATCGCGCAGCTCTCCCACCAGAATGACATCCGGGTCTTCGCGCAGTGCTGATTGCAAAGCGGACGAAAATGAGGTGGCATGAACCCCGACCTCGCGCTGGCTGATGAGGCAGTTCTTGCGCACGTGCACGAATTCGATGGGATCCTCGATAGTCAGGATGTGGCCTTTCTCGCGCGAGTTGATGTCATCGATCATGGCGGCCAAGGTGGTTGATTTTCCGGACCCGGTTTTGCCGGTGACCAAAATCAATCCGCTGTTGATTTTGCACAATTCCATGACTGCGGCGGGCAACTTCAATTCTTCGGCGGTTTTGGCTTTGGAGGGGATTGCCCGAAAGACTGCCCCCATGCCGTTGAGTTGCCGCATAACGTTGACGCGAAAGCGCGCAACCCCGGGGATCGCGTAGGCAAAGTCGGTACCGTCTTTGGCCTCGAAGCGCTCCACCGCAAGCTTCGGCATGATTTCATACAGCGTGGTTTTGACCGTTTCCGCCGCCAGAGGCTGATCCGTTATGGGCTTAAGCTCGCCGTATTGTCGGACACGTGCCGGATCTCCGGCCAGAAAATGCAAATCCGAGCCGTTTCTTTCGAGCACCTGGGTCAAGTATTGGTCGATGGCAGGCACGGAACTTCAACCTGATGTGATGGGTTCGGCTGCCGGAGCGCCGGACATGTCGGTCACGAAGCGCTGAAATTGACGTTTGTCCGACGCGTAGCTATAGGCATGTTCGGGATCGACTTCCTTCGCGTTTATCGCTGCGAGCAAGGCTTGATCCATGAGCTGCATGCCGTACTCTTTGCCCATTTGCAGCTGACTGGGAATTTGGTGCGTTTGGTCGGTCATGATGAGCTTGCCGATTGCCTTGGTCAGTACCATAACCTCGCACACCGCCCGGCGCGCACGCTGGTCCGGGGTTTTGAGCAAAATCTGCGTGAGGACGGCTATCAGGCTGTTGGCTAAGAAGCTCTTGGTCTGCTCGCGTTCATCGTTGGGCAGCGCATCGATGATGCGGTCGATGGTCTTGGTGGCGCTGGTCGTGTGCAACGTTCCGAGCACCAGGTGGCCGGTTTCTGCGGCGGTCATCGCCATCGATATCGTCTCGGCATCGCGAAGCTCGCCGACCAATATCACATCCGGGTCTTCGCGCATCGCGGCGCGTACGCCTTCGGCAAACGAGGGCAGGTGAGTACCGAGTTCTCGCTGGATGACCTGACTGCTCTTGCTGCGATGAACGAATTCTATGGGATCCTCGAGGCTGATGATATTGAGCGAACGGGTTGAATTGAGGTAATCGATCATGGAGGCCAAGGTCGTCGTCTTGCCCGTGCCGGTCGAGCCGGTGACCAGAATCATGCCTTGGTGATAATCGCACAGCTTTTTGACGACGGGCGGCAGACCAAGCTGGTCCATGCTCGGCATGTTGTCGGGAATCGCTCGAAACGCCGCGCCGATGCCCGTCTCTTTGCGGAACACATTCACTCGAAAGCGGCCGCCCTCGCCGGATACGTACGAGAAATCCAGATCAGTGCCCTCGCGCAGTAACTTAAGCTGTGACTGGGTCAACAACTCGGTGATGTAGGCTTCGAGCTCGGCGTCGGCCAAATTACGAAATTTAATCGGCATGAGGTCACCGTGCATGCGAAGCATGGGTGGCACCCCTACCGCAAGATGCAGATCGGAGCAGCCCTGGGCCACACCCAACTTGAGGAACGCGTCGATTCTTGCCATAACGCCCAAGGCTACCCGTAAGCGATTGGTTTATCGAGTTTTAGAGCGGGAATGCCGGACAAAACGTGAGGTGCGTCTAAGAGAGAGGCCGATTCCGGTCAACCTCACCCGTCCGGGCAGGGGATTGTGCTACAGGAATTTCTCGAGAGAGAGCCGCAGCTCATCCATGCTCTGCGCCCGTTTTGACTTGTCGAGCGACATGCATTTCATGACCAAGCTGTTCAATTCGACCGGCAATTCCTTGTTAATCTCGATGGGCTGGCGCGCTTTGCCTTGGACATGCTGATACATGACGGACATGTGATCGCCGCGAGAATAAGGTGGGACGCCGGCGAACATCTCGTACATGATCACGCCCAGACTGTAGATGTCGGCTCGCTCGTCCACCTTTTTTCCCAAGATCTGTTCGGGCGCCATATATTTCGGCGACCCGATGACATAGCCGGTCTTCGTCAGTTGGGTGTCGCCCTGCGTCTGCGCGGCGGCTACCCCGAAGTCGACTATTTTCAATAGCAGGTCATTGTCGATCAGCACGTTGGCCGGTTTCAAGTCGCGATGCACGATGCCCGCTTGGTGGGCGACCGCCATGCCGGTGGCGATGTCGATCGCGAATTTAACGGCACGCTTGAGCGCCACCGGCTTCTCATTGACGATCTCTCCGCCGAGGGTGTGCGACGGAAAATATTCCATGGAGATCGCGTAGTTGCCCTTGATGTACAAGAAGTCGTAAATGCGGATGACATTCTTGTGGGTAATCTTGCGGCTGTAGCGCAACTCGTGCACGAAGCGCTTCATCATTTCCTCGTCGGAGGAGACGTTGGCATTCAAGAATTTAAGGATTAAGCGCTCCTCGACCACGGTGTCCTCCATGAGCAGCACCGTTCCGAACGCACCCTTGCCGATCTTTTCGATGAACTTGTAGCGACCCTCGATGACGTCTCCCGGTTTTAAGGTCGTGATGTCCAGCTTGGCGGTCGCTGCGGAGTCCTCGGCCTGCTTCACGGCACTTGCCAATGCCGCGTTGTCGATGAGCAGGGTCTTGGCCGGCTCCTGCATTTTCTGGGCGCGCTGATTCGCCGCGAGCTGTTGCGTGGAGAATCGATTGTCCAATTCCTGGATGGCTCTGGCGACCGCCTGACTTAAGGTTCCATCGGCCTCCGCCGACACCGCTTGCAGCCGTAAGCGTATGCTATCGGCGCGGCGCTCATCCGCGAGCTTCGCCACCGCGGCGATTGCTTCGACTTTGATTTCGTTTTCCTGGCGGGACAACATGGGCAACAAGGCTTCAAGGCTCTTTTGGTCCCCGATTTTTCCAATGGCGCGAATCACGGTGGGCAGCGATTTCGCCTCGCCCTGCAACATGTCGATGAAGCGGGGCAGGGCTTTACTGCTGCCGATTTCCGCCAGCGCGTCCACGGCGCGTTCGCTCACCCACCAATCAGGGTCTCGAGTTGCTTCGATGAGCTGCGCCACGGCGCGCTCGTCCTTGGTCTGGTTCAGGATCTCGATCGCTGCGCGACGTATGTCTTGATTCTCATCCTTGATGAGGGTGAGCACGGCATCGACAACGCGCGGGCCGCCGATTTTCCCTAGGGCATCGGCGGCGCGTGTTCGCACCCACCAATCGCTGTCGGCAATGATTTCCAGTAAATACTTGACGGATTTTGACGTGCCGACGACGTTCAGCACCTCAACCGCGGCACGCCGAGCGTATTCGTTTTCATCCTTAAGCACATCGACCAGATACTTGATGGTGTCGGGATGGTTGACTTTCACCACGACGTCAACGGCCTTGTTCTGGATCTCGATTTCAGGGTCGCGCAGCATACCGACGAGCAAGGGCATGTCGAAGGTGCCGTCCATCTTGGCCAGCGCGGACAAAGCCGCCGAGCGGATGAACTTGCTGCTGTCCTTGAGTTGCTTCTGCACGGCCTGCTGCACTTTGGGTAGGTTAAATTGGGCCAATACATTGATGATGTGCAAACGCGCCACCGGATCCTTGCCCTCAATTCTCGCGACCAAGTCATCGACCGAGGATTCATCGGCTATGTCGCTGATGATCTTGAACAGCCCGTTGCGTTCGCTGGGTTCTTGGGTGTACGCACAATTGAGAAGCTCTCGCACCGAGTAGCGGGCTTTCTGAGCGGCAATAACGTCAATCAGTGCTTGCTTGGGCATGCCGGGTTTGCTCAATGCATCAAGCAACGCGTGCGCGGGGTAGTTTTTGCTCGAGGACAAAGCCCACGCTATTCCCGACATGGCGCGGCCGTTTGCCTCCGACATGATTCTCAACAAGTTGGGGAGGGTTTTGGAGTCAATCAGGCGGGAAAGCGCCTCGACGTAGGCGGTAGTTTCGCGTTTTTCCGACGTCGACAGAGCATCCACGATCGGCTCGATGGCGTCGGAACCGAGCGCAATCAGTTTCTCCAGTGTTTTTTGCGCCACTGGACTGGCAGGATTGCCGCTGGATTTGAGTTCGGCGATGAGCCGATCGGCACGGTAATTGGCGAATAAACTCATTCTGCGCCTAAGTTGACGGCTTTTTCCGGAGGATTGCCCATTGTTACCCTAATTCAGGCACCCTCCCTTTGTCTTGTTTCTCAATTTGGAATTATGCCACACGTCACGCGTTTAGCTGCCTGCGGTACAATTAGCGTTCCTTATGAATCAATCCCCTGCCGCGGACACCGTCATCCGCGAGACTTTAAGCTCCTATCCGGATCCCTACCTCGGCCAGACGCTGGGCGAGTCCAAGGCGGTTGTGTCGGTGATTTCTCGTCCCGGGCTCGTTACGGTGGAGCTGGTGCTGGGCTTTCCCTGTGCCGACTACGAACCTGAGCTGCAAGCGGCGCTTCAGCCGTATTTGAAGCCTGTGTTAGGCAATGCCCGGCTGGAGCTCAAGCTGCAAGCCCAAATCACGGCGCATGCGGTGCAGCGCACTCTCAAGCCGCTCGCCAACGTCAAAAACGTCGTTGCGGTGGCATCCGGCAAAGGCGGCGTCGGGAAATCCACCACGGCCGCCAATCTCGCCTTGGCGTGGGCGGCGCAGGGCGCCAAGGTCGGGTTGCTGGATGCGGATATCTATGGGCCCAGCCAGCCGCTGATGATGGGATTGAGCGGCTCCCGGCCGGTCAGTCCCGACGGCAAGCATATGACGCCCTTGCGAGCGCACGGCGTCGAGGTGATGTCCATCGGCTTCATGATCGACCAAGAGCAACCGATGGCATGGCGCGGTCCGATGGTCACTCAGGCACTGACCCAGATGTTGACCGACACCGCGTGGGGCGATCTTGACTATCTGGTGGTCGACATGCCGCCCGGAACTGGCGATATCCAACTCACTCTGGCACAACGGGTCCCGGTGAGCGGAGCTATCATTGTTACGACCCCCCAGGACATTGCGCTGCTGGACGCCCGCAAGGGTCTTAAAATGTTCGAGAAAGTCGAGGTGCGGGTGCTCGGCGTCGTGGAGAACATGAGCCTGCATGTCTGCTCGCAATGCGGCCACCTCGAACATATCTTCGGCAGCGGCGGCGGGTCGCGCATGGCTGCTCAATATGGCGTGCAGTTGCTGGGCGAATTGCCCCTGGACATTCGGATCCGCGAAGATGCGGACGGCGGCGCGCCGACCATCGTGTCCGAGCCTCACAGTGAGCGCGCTCGGGCCTACTTCCTCATGGCGCGTCGCACGGCGGCGCGCCTGGCAACCCTGAATAAAGACTACAGCCGAGCCTTTCCCAAAATTACCATCGAAGCAACCTAATGAGCATAAAAAGCGATCGATGGATTCGGCGCATGGCCGCCGCAAACGGCATGATCGAACCGTTCTCGGCGCAGCAAGTACGCATGGCCGATGGCCACAAAATCGTCTCGTACGGCACTTCCAGCTACGGCTATGACGTGCGCTGCGCCGATGACTTCAAGATATTTACCAACATCAACTCCACCATCGTGGATCCGAAGGCCTTTGATGAAAAGTCCTTCGTGGACTTCAAAGGGCCTGTTTGCATCATTCCGCCGAACTCCTTTGCGCTCGCGAGCACAGTGGAATATTTCCGGATACCGCGCAGTGTTTTAGTGATTTGTCTGGGAAAATCGACCTACGCACGCTGCTTTCGTGGCGACACGCGCGTCGCTCTGGTGAATGGCACCGCGCCGACCCTTGAGGAGATGGCGAAGAGACACGAGTGCGGAGAGATTTTCTGGGGCTACAGCATCGGCGAGCATGGACGCTTGATCGTCAGTCTGTTGGATGCGCCGCGCTTCATCGGCCGTGATTCGCTGCTCGAAATCGAGTTGGACAGCGGCCAGTGCATACACGCCACCCCTGACCATCTTTTTATGCGGCGTGACGGGCGCATGGCGGCGGCCCACACGCTGAGGCCCCATGACGCGTTGATGCCTTTGTATCGAGATTTGTTTCGCGGCTACGAGGCGCTCTACCAGCCGATCGATGGAACCATGATTCGCGCGCGCCATTCATCAATGCCGGACAAGACTTCGGCGTCCGATAGCGGCGAGCAACGCAACACCCGGGCCGAAGTGTTCAATTGCAATCGATCGGTGGGTCGGCGCTTTTCAGCAGCGCCAACCGAATTCAGAGGCTCGGCACAATACCGAAATCACCAGGTCGCCGCTGTGCGAGAGCTGAGGGGCGATCACGATGTGTACTGTTTGACCGTTCCGCAGACGGGCAACTTCGCTCTGCAGGCCGGCGTATTTGTCCATAACTGCGGCATTATAGTCAACGTGACGCCATTGGAACCCGAGTGGGAAGGCCACGTTACGCTGGAGTTCTCCAACACGACGCCGTTACCGGCGAAAATTTATGCCAACGAGGGCGTGGCTCAAATGCTGTTCTTCGAATCCGATGAGATCTGCGAGACCTCGTACAAGGATCGTGGCGGTAAATACCAGGGTCAGCGCGGGGTCACGTTGCCGAAGACTTAAGGCCCCGGCGCGAAGGCGATTGGGTGCAGCTGATCCAAGCTTTTGAGGCGCATCGCGACCTCAAGTTTACCATCACGGGTACGTTCAGCCTGCACCGGTGCGAACCCCAACGAAGGCGCAAACCACATACGAAGAGTGCGATTATTGCCCGCACGCTGGCTAGTCACGACGAGCGTGTCGAGCTGTCCGATAGCGGTCCTGATCCTGGCCTTGCCTTCCAAGGTGTAGTTGAATTCCTTCAATTCATCCTTGTCGATGATCTGAAACGTCTTCGGCAAATTGCCGTTCTTTAAGTCAAGCATCACCTCGACTTGAATGGACATGACATCCTGTACTGCCTCTTTTATGGGCAGGTCGACCGGTCGGGATTGCGAGACGCCCGTGGCGCGTTTGTGTTGCCAGTCGAAGTCGATCTCCACCGTTGATGAGCCCTCCTGGCCAAGATATTTATCAGGGCGCACGTGGTTGCCGACTATGCTCAGCCAACTCTTCTGCACCAAGTCGTCGTGGTGTGCAAAGCGAAAAATGCCGCGTGCAGTGATGGTCCAGGTGTACAAGTAATGACCGGATTGAGCGCCTTGTGCGAGTTGCAAGTCGCTCGTTCCCACGCTGATGCCTTTCCAGTCGGCCTGGTAGTGCGCGACAAAGGGCGCAATGCCGGTCTCCTCGCCACTAGGCGCCGCGGAACCTGGCGCGGCCAAACCCAACATGATCGCTGCCATTAGTATCTTCATTGAGATTCCTTCCCCTCGATGTCCACCTGCACGGGTTGCTCCAGCGCTACGCCGTCCAAGATGGCTTTTCCTGACTCGTAGCGCAATCGCCCCTGGCAAAACCAATTCACCGCCAGCGGATAGATCACATGCTCGCGCTCAAGCACTCTGAGCTGCAGCGTCGCCTCGGTGTCATCCTCCAGCACGGGAACGCGAGCCTGGATAACGCGCGGCCCGCCGTCGAGCTGCTCGGTGACGAAGTGCACCGTCACCCCGTGCTCAGACTCGCCGGCAGCCAAGGCGCGCCGGTGGGTGTGCAGACCTTTATATTTAGGCAATAAGGAGGGATGAATGTTCAACATTCTCCCCGCATAACGTTGCACGAAAGGCGCGGACAGAATGCGCATGAATCCCGCCAGTGCGATTAGCGTGGGCGCACTCTCATCGATGGCCTCGCCAAGTGCATGGTCATATGCGCTGCCATCCAGGCCCTTGACTCTCGGCAGCGCGCGCGCCGCAATGCCCAAATCACGAGCTATATTGAGCCCTTCGGCGTCGGCCTTATCAGCTATCACGGCTCTGACCGAGTAGGCAGCTTTGGGCACCAGGCTGTGCTCGATGAGCGCGCGCATATTGCTGCCGCGTCCAGAAATGAGCACGACGATCGGCCGGCGCGCTGGTGTACTCAAGCGATGAGGACGCCGCGCTCACCTGCGCGGACTTCGCCGATCACGAGAGCCTCTTGGCCGGCATCACGCAGCACGCCGATGGCGCGCTGCGCATCGCTTGCCGACACCTGCACGGTCATGCCGATTCCGCAATTGAAAACCCGGTACATTTCAGCATCCGCAATTCTACCTTGCTGCTGCAGCCAATCGAAGATGACTTCGCGGGGCCAGCAGCGCCGCTGCAGCACCACTTCCAAACCGGCGGGCAGCACGCGGGGAATGTTGTCAACGAGTCCGCCGCCGGTGATGTGCGACAGTCCGTGAACCGACACCTCGCGCACCAATTTAAGCAGAGGTTTGACGTAGATGCGCGTCGGTGCAATCAATCGATCAATCAGGCTGATCCCCTCCAGATCGGCATGCAGGTCCGCATCGGCGAGCCGCACCACCTTACGAATCAACGAGAAGCCGTTGGAGTGTGGCCCAGAGGAGGGCAGGCCTAAAACCACATCGCCGGCGCGTGTTTTGGAACCATCGATCAGGGCGTCCTTTTCCACAATGCCGACGCAGAAGCCCGCCAGGTCGTAATCTTCGCCGTGATACATCCCCGGCATCTCGGCCGTTTCCCCGCCCACCAGTGCGCACCCGGCCTGCACACATCCCTCCACAATGCCGGCAATCACCCGCTCGCCCAGATCGACGTCGAGCTTGCCGCTGGCAAAGTAGTCCAAAAAGAACAGCGGCTCGGCACCCTGGACGATCACATCGTTAGCGCACATGGCCACTAAGTCGATTCCTATGCCGTCGTGGCGCTGCGTATCGATTGCCAAGCGCAGTTTGGTACCCACCCCGTCGGTACCCGAGACGAGAACGGGTTTGCGGTAGCGATCGAGCGGCACCTCGACGAGCGCGCCGAAACCGCCAATACCGGCCAGCACTTCGGGGCGCATCGAACGTTTGACATGCGGCTTGATTCGCTCGACAAGTTCCTCGCCTGCGTCGATATCAACACCGGCGTCACGATAGGTTACGGGCGCTCGCTCGGTCATCGAAGAAAGTTCCTTCTGTAGTCAAGGGCCAAGGCGATCGACCGCTTGGCTGTGGTATTTTACAACACCATGACACAGTACTTACGGCGCTTTTCCAAGCGTTATTTGCGGCCCGCGGCTTTCTCGTGTGCGTGCCTCGCCGGGCTTTGCTTCGGCACCGCTGCTTTCGCGCTCACGAAGACAGAAATCTACCAGGCGAGCGCGCCGGTCGGTGACCGAACCGAAGCGGCGCAAACGGCGGCCTTTCAGAACGCCATGAAGGCGGTGCTGATACGGGTCACAGGCCGTCGCTCCGCCGGCGAGGACGCCGCGCTCGGCCCCCTGGTTGCCAATGCGCGGCGCTATGTGCAGCAGTATCGAACCGCGTCTGACAGTCAATTGTGGGTGGCTTTCGACGGTCCCGCGATCGAGCGCTGGCTGACCCAGAACGGCCAGCCGTTGTGGGGCCACGAGCGGCCAACGACCTTGGTGCTGCTGGCCGTGCAAAACGGCGCGGCGGGCGGGTCCTCCGGAAGCGTCATTACCACGGATGACACGTCCGAGTTGAAAGGCGCAATCGACGCTGCGGCCTATGCTCGTGGGCTGCCGCTGGTTTGGCCGAGCACCGCAGAGCTGCAAAAGTATCATATCGATTTCGCGGCTCTTAGCGGCGGGAGCCCCGCCGTCTCAGACATAGGGAGGCGAATGGGCAGCGACGCGATATTGCTGGGGCGTGCCGGGGGCGCCGCGGCAAATGCCACGGTCCGCTGGACCCACTTGTTCCAGGATCGCAGCAGCGAGTACTCCGGAACTCTGGAAGGTGTGAATCGTGCCGCCGATTTATATGCCGGCTTGTTCGCCGCCAGCGGAAGTCTGGTGGCCGTGGATATCGAGGTGGTCGGGATAAATGATCTTCGCGACTATGCCAGTGTCGAAAATTACTTGGAATCGCTCACTTTCATTTCGCATGTCAGCGTGGAATCGATGGGGGCGGATACGGTGCGATTTCGTTTGGCGACCCGAGGCGGATCAGATTCGCTGCAGCGTGCTCTGTCATTGAATGGACGTTTGCAGCCGGTTGCAGCCGGCGAAACTGGGATTCAGCGCTTCCAATTACACCGCTAGCTGCGCGTAGCGTCCGTTGCGTCACATACCGAACATTATCAGTGTGATCCGAATCGTGCTGGTGGTGCCTATTGCGATGGCCCTTGCGGAGCAGCGGCTCCCGCTCGCCGCCTTGCTATTTTTCGTGGCCGCCGCCTCGGACGGCGTTGATGGCTGGTTGGCCAGGCGCTTCGGCTGGCAAAGCGCGTTGGGCGGTGTGCTCGATCCGATCGCCGACAAGGTTTTGCTCGCCACCGTTTTTGTTACCTTGGCATATCTTAAGCTCGTGCCGCTGTGGCTGATGATGGCGGCAGTGGGGCGCGATGTCATCATCGTCGCGGGAGCCATCGCGTACCGCGTGGTTATCGGGCCTGTGACGGCACATCCCTCCCTCATCAGCAAAATCAATACGCTCTGCCAGGCAGCGTATATTTTAGCCGTGCTCAGCCGAGAGGAATTTTCAGAGCCTCCGCAATGGATGGCAATCTGGCTTGGGGCTTTGGTGTTCGCGACGGT
>JANYAD010000188.1 GCA_025355165.1 Gammaproteobacteria bacterium
GCGCCACCCGCCTCCTGATTATCGGGGTGAATGACCCCCCGCCCACGGGTGCGCCGCCGCAGCGGCCGGCGGTCGAGCCCGCATTCAGCCAAATGATCGGCTTCATGCTCGATTCTCTGTTCATGGATGCGCTGAATGCCAATTTGGAGCGCATCAATCGCTACAACGAGAGCGCCTCGATGCGGCCGATCGAGACTCTGGTGATCAACCCCACTCGCGATGTCAACGAGATCGCGCGCCGCCACATCGGAGAGCTGCCGCGCGCGCTTCGCACGCTGCTGCATGCCTTGGGTGCGCACAACGCGCCCAATTCGCTGCTGCTGAGCTATTTGCTGTTCGAACGCGGCTTCACGCGGGAAATGATCGACTTGGGATATCAAGACGCCAAGGCGCGCGCCGGGGAGATCCGCGAATTCCTGCGCTTGGAGCAGGCGCGCTCATATCGCGCGCCGGGCCCGGTGTCCGCAGGGAGTCCTTAGTTTTTTTGCAAAGAGTCGTGGCGGGTGAGCACTTGCGGACGGGTTTTGTGGAAATGTTCCGCGAGCTGCTCGGCGATATACACCGAGCGATGCTGACCGCCGGTGCAGCCGATGGCAACGGTCAGATAGCTGCGATTCGCCAGTGAAAATTCGCCTACACGCTTTTCCAAAAACGCGGTCAAATCCGCGATCATGGTGCGCACCGCGGTGCACCCGGCGAGATACTCGATTACCGCCGGATCGCGGCCGGTAAGATCGCGCAGCTCCGGCTGCCAATAGGGATTGGGCAAGCTGCGCACATCGAAAACGAAGTCGGCGTCCCCGGGGATGCCGTGCTTGTAGCCGAAGGATTCGAACATCAAGGAGAGGCGTCCTTCACGTCGGCTATCGATGCGCTGGCGTATGAGTTCGCGCAGCGCATGCACGCCCATGTTCGAGGTATCGATGACCCAGTCCGCCGCCGTGATAATGGGCTCGAGCAGCTTGCGCTCCGAGGCGATGGCCTCGCGCAAGCCCACATCGCCCCTGACCAGAGGGTGCTTGCGGCGCGTTTCCGCGTAACGCTTGAGCAGCACTTCCTCGGCGGCATGCAGGTACAGCACTTCGCAATCGATGCCGCTGCGCCTAAGCTCGCTGACCAAGGCGGGAATGGTTTCGATCTCGTTGGCCCGATTGCGGGCGTCCAAGCCCACTGCGATTCGCGGGTAGGTATCGCCCATGCCGCGAACCGTGTGGGAAATGAAAGACTTGAGCAGCGCGGCGGGAATGTTGTCCACGCAATAGAAGTCGATGTCCTCCAGCATGTGCAGAGCGACGCTCTTGCCGGACCCCGACAGTCCGCTGACGATGATCAGCCGCATCGACATGAATTAACGCGCCTTGAGCACTTCCTCGGCGTGGTGGTCGGAAATCTTTTCCTTATGCTTCTTCACGCAGCGGTCGAGCTTGTCGGCAAGAGCATCGATCGAGGCATACATATTGTCTTCGGTTGCATCCGCGTAGATTTTGTTTCCGCGCACCATCAGTGTGGCTTCCGCCTTATGGCTCATTTTTTCGACGGTAAGAACACAGTGGACGTCGATCAGCTGCTCGAAATGCCGCGAAATCCGCTCGAATTTCTTTAGAACGTAGCCGCGCAACGCGGGTGTGACTTCCACATGATGGCCGCTGAGATCTAATTGCATGTTTTCTCCTTTCACTTTAGGACGCGCGGGCAGCCGCTCGCTTCCGTTCGTTGGACGGTGCGATCTGCATGCCCTCGCGGTACTTGGCAACCGTGCGCCGGGCCACGGGTATGCCCTCTTGCGAGAGAATCTCCGCGAGCTTGGCATCGCTCAACGGATTGTCTGCATTCTCCTGCGATATCAATTTTTTTATCTTGGCGCGGATCGCCGTGGATGACATTTCGGTGCCGTCCGCGGCCGCGACATGGCTGGAAAAGAAATAGCGAAATTCGAACACGCCGCGCGGCGTGTGCATGTATTTGGCCGTGGTGACTCGGGAAATCGTCGATTCGTGCATCTCCACCGCCTCGGCCACATCCTTCAGTATCAGCGGCTCCATTGCCTCCTCGCCGACTTCGAAAAAGCTGCTCTGGCGCTGTACGATGCAGCGCGCCACTTTCACCAACGTCTCATTGCGGATTTCCAGGCTGCGCATCAGCCAGCGCGCTTCCTGCAACTGCGTGCGCAGCATGGCGTGATCCGGGGCTCGTGAAATCAAGTTCGCATAGCTCTGATTCACCCGCACCTTAGGGATGGTCGCCTGGTTGATCTCAACGACCCAGCCATGATCAGTACGGCGCACGAAAACGTCCGGAATGACGTATTGTGCTTGAGTTGGATTAACCGCCGCGCCGGGGCGCGGATGGCAGGATCTCACCAGCGCGAGCGCCATTTCCAGATCCCCTTCGCTGCAGCGAAGATGCCTGCGCAGCAGTACCAGATGCTGGCCCGCGACCAAATCCAGGTGCTCAAGCGCTACTCGAATCGCGACATCCCGGGCAGGGGTGTCCGCGGCCAGCTGCCGCAGCTGCAGTGCGATGCATTCACCGAGGTTGCGGGCGCCGACGCCCGCCGGTTCGAGAGACTGGACGATGCCGAGCACGCGCTCCACGTCGGCCGGCGCGGCTGCGATGTCCGGCAGCAAGCTCAATCGTACCTCTTCGAGCGGTTCTTTAAGATAGCCGTCGTCGGTGAGGGCGTCGGCGATCACGCGCGCAATGGCGATGTCGACCGGCGAGAGCTTGGCGAGTTCCAATTGCTCAATCAGCTGCTCCTGCAGCGTCTGACTGTGTTGATCGCTGAAATCGCTGCTGCGATCGTCATCCCCGGACCAGGCTCGGTCCGAAGGGCCGCTGGTCTGCTCGCCCCAGGCCTCGTCGGCAATCTCCACCTCCGGGGTCTCGTGCTGATCCGCCGGTGTGCTGATGCCATCCAATTCGGTGTATTTATCGTCACGGCGGACCGGCTGCTCTTCGCGGTCGCGAGCCGGATCCGGCACCGCGTCCAGACCTTCCTCTTCCCCCTCCAGCATCACATTGGTTTCGAGGGTCTCGCGCACATGCGCCTGCAGGTCGAGCGAAGGCAGCTGCAGCAGCCTGATTGCCTGCTGCAGCTGCGGGGTCATGGTCAGCTGCTGACCGATGCGAAGCTGCAGACTTGGCTTCAACATATTTCTTTCGTCTAGGCCCTATAGTTTGAAATCCTGGCCCAAGTACACCTCACGCACCTGTGGGTTGGCAAGAATCTGGTCCGCAGATCCGGAGGCGAGCACGCTGCCTTGGCTAACAATGTAGGCCCGGGCGCAAATGCCCAAGGTTTCTCGTACATTATGATCGGTAATCAAGACGCCGATACCTTTGTCCGCCAAGTGCTTGATTATTCGCTGGATATCGGCGACCGAGAGCGGATCGACCCCGGCAAAGGGCTCATCCAAGAGGATAAATCGCGGATCGGCCGCCAGGGCCCTGGCAATTTCGACGCGGCGCCGTTCCCCGCCCGACAGACTCATCCCAAGACTGTCGCGCACGTGCCCGATGTGCAGCTCGCCCAGCAATTCCTTTAACCGAGCGAGCCGCTGGACATCGTTCAGCCCCGGGCGGGTCTCCAGAATCGCCATGATGTTGTCAGCCACGGTCAATTTGCGGAAAACGGACGGTTCCTGCGGCAAGTAGCCCAACCCCAGCTGTGCGCGCCGATGCATGGGCATGCGGCTGATGTCCTTGTTATCCAGAAAAATTTCACCATGCTCGCAGCGTGTCAGCCCCACGATCATGTAGAAGGCCGTGGTTTTACCGGCGCCATTGGGTCCGAGCAGCCCTACCACCTCGCCGCTTTCGACCTCCAGCGACAGATCCTTAAGTACCTGCCGTGATTTGTAGCTTTTGGCAAGGTCGAGCGCTCGCAATACGCTCATGGAGGGGGAACCGGCGGCGCGTTCTTGGGAGGAGGCGGCGTGAAAATACTGTGAATGCGCTGCGAGCCCTGTTCCGATTCTTCCGCGATGATCTTTTGGTTGATCGAGTCATACCTGATGGCCTGCGCGTGAATTTCGTACTGCGGATCGCTCAGGCTTAAAAAAGCATTCTTCGTGAATCGCACCATTCCTTTAGGCACGTCGTAGTCGATCGCCTCCGCCTGGCCTTTGGCCTGCTTGCCCGACTTGCCGACGCGCTGTTCGAACGCGGCCGGTTTGCCGGCAGCCACCGCTTTGGTCAAGGTATTATTCACAAACGTCAGCTGTGCCTCATCGGCGCTCAGCAGTCCCCTGTCGGTGTTGATCTTGACCGCGCCGCGGAAGGTCAGAACGCTGTTGTTAAAATTCAGTTTTGTCCCCGGCTGCGAAGCTTGCGCTTGGTCTGCGATGACCACCATGTCGCCTTGGGAGATGCGCACCTTGTGAAAAACCTCATTGCCGGTATGCAAATCCAATTCGCCGGATTGTGCGTCCAGGACGATGGGCTGCTGCGCGGGCTTGTGTACGGCGGCGGCAGCGGCCGCACCCGCCTGCCCAGTCAGGAGCAATGCGAAGGCGGCTAGGTTGAGGCTCTTAGGGAAGGAAGCGGCCATTGACTTTCTGTTCTAGGTGAATCGTTCGTGCTTTCAAATTCGCGGTCAGCCCGCGAGCGGTCAGAATATGGCCTCCGTACTCGATGCGGACATCGCTCTTGGTACTGGCAATGGAGTCGGGCACATCGTAACTCATCGTATCGGACCGTATAACGGCAGTGCCCGTGCGGCCCGCGGTGTCCTCCTGCAGTCGCACGTTACCGGACACATCCACCATTTTGCCGCCCGGCTGAACATGCGCGGTATCGCCGAACAGCACCCAATTTTGGCCGCCCGGCGCCTCATAATTAACTCTGACGTTGTACAGCTGCACTTCGTTGCTGTGATCGATCTGATCGATGCGCTCGGCCTCGATGCGAATGCTGGGCGCACCGGCGGCGTCGTAATCGGTAAGAATGGCATTCTTCAGGTAATAGCCGGGTAGATCGGTGCGCATGCCGGCCGTATCGCTCGAAGGGCGATGGCTGGGAGAGCTCTTGTACCAGGTGATGATGATCAGAGCCGCTACCGCCAGCACCGTGAAGAAGCCAAACCTCACTCAAAGATGTCCGGCGCGGGCGCGCAATATCAGGTCGCACAACTCGCGCACGGCGCCAAAACCGCCCGGTGAGCGTGATATCCAATGTGCGGCGGACAACACGATGGGGTGAGCATCGGCCACCGCCGCCGCCAACCCTACTGCGGACATCAGCGCCAGATCCGGCGTGTCGTCGACCATGCAGGCGCAGTTCAATGCATCCATCCTCAAGCGTTTGGTCAATTTAGCCAGAGCCAGCAGCTTGTCGCTGCACCCTTGGACCACCGTTGGCACGCCCAGTTCGCGCAGGCGTGTCAGGGTTGCGGCGGAGCGTCTGCCGCTGAATGCGGCAACTTGCACGCCGGCGGTGAGGAGAAGCTTGATGCCGTGGCCGTCGCGCACGTGGAATACTTTCAAGGCCTCTCCCCGGGGCCCAAAATATAAACGCCCGTCCGTGAGCACGCCATCGACATCCAGGATCAGAAGCTCGATCTTCGCAAGCGGCGTGGCTTTGCGTGCTTTCAAAATACACCTGCTCGCAACAGGTCGTGCACGTTCAGAGCGCCGACAATTTTGTTATCCGCATCGATCACCACCAGCGAGGTGATGCGGTGTTTCTCCATCAAATGCACCGCCTCCGCCGCGAGCATGGTGGGGCTGGCCGATTTCGGCCCGACGGTCATGACCTGATCCATTCGGGTTGAATGCAAATCCGCATGGCCGTCGAGCGCGCGGCGCAAATCGCCATCGGTGAACACACCGAGCAAATGCAAGGAGTCATCCGCGACCGCCGTCATTCCCAAGCCTTTCAAGGTCACTTCCATCAAGCCCTCGGCCAGAGTGGTGTCCACTCGAACCGTTGGGATGTGCGCGCCGGTGCGCATGATGTCCTTGACGTACAGGAGCCGGCGTCCCAGCGCGCCGGCCGGATGCGCGCGGGCAAAGTCCTGTTCGGTGAATCCGCGGGCTTTGAGAAGCGCCACGGCCAATGCGTCGCCCACCGCCAGAGCCGCCGTGGTGCTGGCGGTGGGCGCGAGGTTCATCGGACAGGCCTCTGCGGGGACCCGAATGTCCAAGTGCACCGAGGCGGTGCGCGCCAGCGCGGACTGCTCATTTCCGGTAAAGGCGATCAAGGGGACGCCCAAGCGCTTGATCACGGGCAAGATTGTAAGAATTTCCTCCGTCTCGCCTGAATTGGACAGGGCGAGCACCGCATCATCGCGCGTGATCATGCCGATATCGCCATGGCTTGCCTCGCCAGGATGGACGAAAAACGATGGCGTCCCGGTGCTGGCCAGGGTGGCGGCGATTTTTCCGCCGACGTGGCCGGATTTTCCCATGCCGGTGACGACGATACGGCCCCGGCAGTTAAGACAAATGCGGCAGGCACGTGCAAAATCCGTCCCGAGACGCGGCAATTGCGCGCGCAACCCGTCGATCTCGACAATGAGCGCCTGGCGGCCGAGTTCGACGAGATCCGCGTCGCTATAGTCGGGTTGCATCGGTGAATGATACAGCTTGGGCAATTTTCGAGGAGAGGGCATGAATCCACAGCAGGTAGCGGACATCATCGAGGCGGGTTTGGGCGGCAGCCACGCCATGGTGAGCAGCGAGGACAACGTGCATTTCGAGGCTATCGTGATCGCACCTGCCTTTGTCGGCAAGAAACCGATCCAGAGGCACCAAATGGTTTATTCCACTCTAGGCGCTGCCGTGGGCAACGAGATCCACGCACTCACGCTGCAAGTATTCACGCCTGACGAATACGCAAGGCATGGACGTGGATAAGCTGCAGATTCAGGGGGGAATCGCCCTCGAAGGCGAGATACGCATCTCGGGCGCAAAGAACGCGACGCTGCCGATCCTGGCCGGGTGTCTCTTGGCTGACGGACCGGTAACGGTGTCGAATGTCCCGCACCTGCAAGACGTCACCACGATGATCGAGTTGCTCGGGCGCATGGGCGTCTCGGTAACCATCGATGAAAAGATGCACATCGAGGTCGACGCCTCGAGCATCAAAGAGTACTTCGCGCCTTATCAGCTGGTGAAGACCATGCGTGCCTCCATCCTGGTGCTGGGGCCCTTATTGGCGCGCTTCGGCAGTGCGGATGTTTCGCTCCCGGGGGGGTGCGCCATCGGCGCACGCCCCGTAAACATACACGTCGCCGGCCTGCAAGCCATGGGGGCCGACATTCATATCGAAAACGGCTACATCAAGGCGCGCGCGGGCCGCCTCAAGGGCGCGCGGCTGACGCTGGAAACCGTAACGGTCACGGGAACCGAAAATCTCATGATGGCCGCGACCTTGGCCGATGGCGAAACGGTGCTGGAAAATGCGGCGCGCGAGCCCGAAGTGGTGGACCTGGCTAATTTCCTGATTGCCATGGGCGCCAAGATCAAGGGCGCCGGGACCGCTCGCATCGTCATCGAAGGCGTGAAGCGTCTGAACGGCACCGCATATGAAGTGCTGCCGGACCGCATCGAATCCGGCACCTATCTGGTGGCGGGCGCGATCACCGGCGGCCACATCCGGGTGAAGAACACCCGTCCTGATCATCTCGATGCCGTCATCGACAAATTGAAAGAAGCCGGTGCGAGCGTGGATGTGGGCGACTCATGGGTAGAGGTGGATATGCGCGGACGCCGTCCTTCGGCAATCGACATCCGTACCGCACCTTATCCGGCTTTCCCTACCGACATGCAGGCGCAGTTCGCCGCGCTCAATACGGTCGCGAATGGCGTTGGCACCATCATTGAAACGATCTTCGAGAATCGCTTCATGCACATGTTGGAGATGCGGCGCATGGGCGCGGAGATCCGTTTGGAAGGTAACACCGCCATCATCAAGGGCGTGGAACGGCTGACCGCAGCGCCGGTGATGGCCACCGATTTGCGCGCTTCGGCGAGCTTGGTGCTGGCGGGACTGGTGGCCGACGGCCGTACCGACATCGAGCGCATTTATCACATCGATCGCGGCTATGCGGCGATCGAGGAAAAGCTCCAGCAATTGGGGGCGAAAATACGGCGCACGCCGTAGACTTACTGTGTCTGCACCGGCCGCGTCGGACGCTCCAGCACCGTCAATCGGATTTTGTAGGCCTGGTGTGCGTGGCGGCCTTCCAGCTCCACCTCGGCGCCGGGCTTGAGCGATGACACGCGGGCGATGAGATCCTGGGCGCTGTGGATCGCTTCGCCGCCCAAGCCGGTGATCAAATCGCCGGGGCGCACGCCGGATTCGTAGGCAGGACTCTTTACCAGAATATTAACCACATTCACGCCGCCGCCGGCGGTTCCGACTTGCGCAGATTGCTCATCCGTCAAATCTTGCGGCACGAAACCCAGCCAGCCGCGCACTACATGGCCGTTGCGCAGGATCTGCTCCATCACCCCGCGTACCAGGTTGACAGGAATCGCAAAACCGATTCCCTCAGGTCCTCCATTTTGTCGATTCAGTACCGCGGTGTTGATGCCGACCAAGTCACCGTGCGCATCGATCAGCGCACCGCCCGAGTTGCCGAGATTAATCGCGGCATCCGTTTGAATGAAACTCTCGAAGGTCGCCAATCCCAGTTGTCCGCGGCCGGTGGCACTTACGATGCCCTGCGTCACGGTCTGACCGATTCCATAAGGATTGCCGATGGCGAGCACGATATCGCCGACCCGCAGAGTGTCCGATCGGCCGATCGGCATGATGGGCACATTCGCCATGTGCAGGTCGAGGATGGCCAAATCCGTATCCGGATCCTGTCCGAGGATGGTCGGCTCGGCAACGCGTCCATCGGCAAGCTGCACTCTGATGGAGTCGGCGCCTGCGATGACGTGCTGATTGGTGACGACGGTTCCCTTCTCATCCACGATCACGCCCGAGCCTAAGCTGCGCTCCACTCGTTGGCGGTAGCTCGGCCAGAAGTCTCCGAACAGCTGGCCCAACGGTGCCGCTTGGGTGCGCTCTCTGACCAGGCGCGCCGTGTAGATGTTGACCACGGCCGGCGTCGCGCGGGCCACGGAATCGGCAAAGCTCTGCACCACGACGGTGGGTGCGGCCGAAACCGCCGCAGCGGCTGGAACACTCGTCGGTGCGGGCGCGGGCGCTGAGGCCTGCGCGGCAACGCCCGTGTGTGCGCCCAGCAGCGTGGGATTCCACCAGACCACGAGAAAGGCCACGGCCAATCCGACAATCACCGCTCTGACCAAGAAACCGAGTGCGCGCATCTGTGTATAATGCTCTACCAATATTCTTTCGGAAACACTGCCCGTTTAAGGGTTTGCGCAAAGATTTGTCAACAATTTCTTGAGGGTTTCGCATGAGTGATGAGGTGGAAGAGGTAGACCACAGCCGGCGACGATTGCTGACGGCAGCCACGGTCGGTACCGGCGTGATCGGCGCGGCATTCGCCGCCATACCTTTTCTGGCGTCATGGAAGCCCAGCACGCGCGCCAAAGCACTCGGCGCCCCGGTCGAAGTCGATGCCTCGAAGCTTGAAGCCGGTCAGATGTTGAAAGTGGTCTGGCGTGGCCAAGCGGTGTTCGTGGTACGGCGCGTCAAGGCTGCGGTGGATCAATTAGGCGGGCACGATGCCATGCTGGCGGATCCTGCATCCATCGATTCCACACAGCCGGACTACATAAAAGCCAGCGGCGCGGCGCGCGCGCGAAATCCGGAATACTGGGTGGGCTTGGCGGTGTGCACGCATCTTGGGTGCTCGCCCTTGGGTGCGTTTGCGCCGAATGATTCCTTTCAGGTCGTCGGCGCGGACTTGGGTGCGAATTGGCCGGGAGGTTTTTATTGTCCTTGCCACGGCTCGAAGTATGACTTGTCGGGCCGTGTGTTCAAGAGCATGCCGGCGCCGAAGAACTTGGCGGTTCCGCCGTACGCAATCGGCGCGAACTCCCGCATCGTGATCGGCGTCGACGACGCTCCCAAAACCGTTTCGTAATATAGAGGTTAGCGATGGCCGCAGCACCCGAGTCCGCCGGCACCGGCAAAGGATTGATTGGCTGGATCGATCAGCGATTCCCGCTGACGAAATTATGGAAGGAACAGGTCTCCGAGTACTACGCGCCGAAGAATTTCAACATTTGGTATTACTTCGGCGTGCTTTCGCTGGTGGTGCTCGTGAACCAGCTGGTCACCGGGATTTTCTTGACGATGAGCTACAAGCCGTCCGCCGCCGAGGCCTTCGCGTCGGTGGAATACATCATGCGCGATGTGGAGTGGGGCTGGTTGATCCGCTATATGCACTCCACCGGTGCATCCGCATTCTTCATCGTGGTGTATCTGCATATGTTCCGCGCTCTGCTGTACGGTTCGGCTCGCAAGCCGCGCGAACTTCTTTGGATCTTCGGCGTGTTGATTTATGTACTGCTGATGGCGGAGGCCTTCATGGGTTACGTGCTGCCATGGGGCAACATGAGCTATTGGGGCGCGCAGGTCATCGTTTCGCTATTCAGCAGCTTACCCGTCATCGGCGCTACCTTGGTCGAATGGATCCGCGGCGATTACAACATCGCCGATCCTACGCTGAATCGTTTTTTCGCATTGCATGTGGCGGCACTACCCTTGGCATTGATCTTTTTGGTGGTAGCGCACCTGATGGCGCTGCACGAAGTCGGCTCGAACAATCCGGACGGCATCGACATTCACAAGTACCAGGATGCGAAAGGCCACCCGTTGGACGGCGTGCCCTTTCACCCGTACTACACGGTGAAGGACTCGGTGGGAATTGCCGCATTCCTCTTGATATTTGCGGCGGTGATTTTTTTCGCACCGAATTTCTTCGGCCTATTCCTGGAATCGAATAACTTCGAGCCGGCCAATCCCTTGCAGACGCCGCCTGACATCACGCCGGTGTGGTATTTCACGCCGTTCTACGCCATGTTGCGCGCGGTGCCGTCCGCTTTTGGAACGCAGGTGTGGGGAGTGCTGGTCATGGGCGGTGCCATCGTGGTGTTGTTCTTCGTACCCTGGCTGGATAAGTCGCCGGTGCGCTCGATACGCTACAAAGGGCCGATTTACAAAATCATGCTGGCGCTTTTTTCAGTCTCATTCATCATCTTGGCTGTTTGCGGCATGAATCCGCCGTCAGGCATCTATCCGCTCTTGGCGAGGGTCTGCACCGCTATTTATTTTGCATTCTTCTTGCTGATGCCCTGGTACACGAAAATCGACAGCGTGAAACCGGTGCCGGAAAGGGTGACGGGACATGCTTAAAGCCAGTGTATTGATCGGCCTAGCTCTGCTGTGCGTCGGGACGGCATCGGCGGCGGAGGAGGGCGAGATCCGCCTGATGCACTCAGGCGCCGACATCAACAACACCGAGTCGCTGCAGCGCGGCGCGCGCAACTTCATGAATTACTGCTCGGGTTGCCACTCGCTTAAATACCTGCGTTACAGCCGCATGAGCGCGGACTTGAAAATTCCCGACTCAGAGCTGGTCAAAAATTTGATTTTCACTTCCGCCAAGCCGTTCGACGAGATTGGCAGCGCCATGCCGGCGGACTCCGCAGATTGGTTCGGCAAGCAGCCGCCGGACTTGACGCTGATGGCGCGGGTACGCGGGTCCGACTACATTTATTCTTATTTGCATGGTTTTTACGCCGACAAGACGCGGCTGTGGGGGGTCAATAATCTGTACCTCCCTGGAACGGCAATGCCGCATGTGCTCTATGAGCGGCAAGGATTGCAAAAACCGGTATACAAGAATGAGAAAGATGCCCACGGCAGCGCAAAAATGGTGCTGGCCGGCGTGGAGCCAATGACCCCCGGCGCCTTGAAGCCGGAGGAGTATGATCAGTTCGTTCGGGACATCGCCAACTTCATGGATTATGCCGCCGAGCCCATCAAGGCGACGCGCCAATCGATGGGCATATACGTCATCCTGTTTCTGTTGGTGTTCTTCGTGTTTGCTTACTTGTTGAAGAAAGAGTATTGGAAGGACGTCCACTGACAACGGGCCGTCCCGTTTGTAAAACTAGGAGGTCCGGTTAGTGGCACGTCGTTCGGTGATGACCTTGTTTTCGGCGCCGGCGGACCCGTGGAGTCACCGGGCGCGCCTGGTGCTGGCTGAGAAGGGCATCACCATCGAACTGGTCGACGTGGATCCGCAGTCTCTGCCAGAGGATTTGATCGACCTTAACCCGTATCACAGCGTGCCCACGCTGGTGGACCGGGATCTCGTGCTATACGATTCGCGCGTCATCATTGAATACCTCGACGAGCGCTTTCCGCATCCCCCTTTGATGCCCATCGACCCGGTAACTCGTGCGCAGTTTCGCGTCGCGCTGTATCGCGTGGAACGGGATTGGTATGCCCTGGCGCGCGATATCGAAATCGATCCGCACAGCAAAACCGCCGAGCACAGCCGCAAGGTCCTTGGCGAAGCGATTTGCGCCAGCGCGGAAGTATTCAAGGCCAAGCCGTTTTTTTTGAGCGATGAGTTCTCGTTGGTCGATGCCAGCATCGCACCCATCCTGTGGCGCCTGCGTTCCTACGGCATCGAACTCCCGGCGCAGGCGGCGCCGATCACCAAATACATGAACACGATATTCGCGCGATCAACGTTCCGGGCCTGCTTGAGCTCGGCCGAAAAGGACATGCGGCATTGAAACCGCGTCGTCCCTACTTGCTGCGAGCATTGCACGAGTGGATATCCGACAGCGGCGAGACTCCGCATATCGTCGTGGATGCGGCGGCCGAAGGGGTGACGGTCCCGCGCCAATACGTGAAGGACGGAAAGATTGTGCTCAACGTGAGTTTTTCGGCCACCCAGATGCTCAAGTTGGGCAATGATTTCGTGAGCTTCGAAGCGCGCTTCGGCGGCGTGGGTTTTGCAGTTCAGGTGCCGGTGCGCGCGATTCTCGGTATCTACGCCCGCGAAACCGGACAGGGCATGATTTTTCCGGAGGGCGATGCGGATCCCGATCCCACCGACAGCCCACCGCCGGCCAGTGCCAGCACCAAGCCCGGCACTGTCGCGCCCAAGCGGCCGAAATTGCAGGTCGTGAAATAATCATCGATCGGCGCGCGAGGCATGCCTTACCCAATCGATGTGGTGCGCGGGAAGTTGTCATTCGCGACCATGGCAAGTTGCCCGCGACCTCTACGGCTACCGCGACCTCGTCTGGCGGCGTGGCGCACACGGTCAAATTGTTCAGTTGGATCGTATCGCTGGACGGCCACGACAGCACCGAGCTGCGGATGATGTTGAATGTGCCCGCCGCAACGCCTGGGGCAACGCACGATGCCTCGGGAATCATCTCGTTCGCCCCGCAAGGGATCGCGAACAACGGCGTGGCACTGAATCTCCCCTACTACGTCGTTACCCGTGCACGATCCAAGGCCGATGCGCGGTTGCGACAAGGTGAATCGGGCGACGAAGGCGGTCCGGCAAAGCAGTCGAGCGTCCGGGTCGATAACCGCACCGGCGCGATCAGCGGTTCTGACGATTTCTATGTCTGGGGACTCAAGAATCCCAAGACGGGTACGCTCAGCGCAGCCTATGAGCCGCGCGCCGTCAGTGTGCAGAGCTTCCCGGTCTTCGCTACCGACAACCTCCTGGTGTTGGCTGTCAACAAGTATGGTCGTTTCTCCAATCCGGCCGCCGGCGAGTACCACATCTACCTCGACGTGAACGGCGATGGGATCTACGACTTTGTGCTGTTCTTAGGGGATGTGGGGTCGATGACAACGGGAGTCGGCAACGGCCAGATTGCAACGTTCTTGTTGAATATTGCCAAGGGTACGGTGACTGCGCAGTTGCCTGCCGATGCACCGACAGACGGTTCGATGGTACTGATGCCAGTACTTTCGTCTCACTTAGGGATCACAGCGCAAAACCCGCGCCTAAGCTACGCGGTGCAAGCGTTTGATGATACCGGCGCAGGCGAGGCGGTGACCGGCGTCGCGTCGTTCAAGGATTTACCCCCGCGGTCTCGAATACGATGTTCGTAACCGTTGCGCCCAATACGAGTGCCGACGTCCCCGTGGCGATCGATCCGGTCGAATTGGCCAAGCCTCCCGCACTCGGGTTCATGGTAGTGGTCGAAGAGAACCCTGTCGAGCGCAGATCAGGCGCAGCTTGTGAAACTGGAGCACTAGAGGGTCAGCGGCCGCGCCGAAGCATCGCTTCGCCGCGGCCGTCTCTTTCGAGGTACGCGACGCAAGGTGCCTAAGTCTCACCACACGCCGCGCGGCTTTCGCAATAATTACGCAGGCTCGGTCGTCAAATCCGTTGGCGATGTTTTGCGTTGGCAGACCGAGCGCTTGATCAAGCGGCTGCCTCCGGCCCCGACCCGGCCGATCCCGGTGCAACCGCCGGATCTGGATTTCATCACCCGCAACACGACGGCGGTGCCGATGATTCCCGCGGTGACCTGGATTGGACACGCCACTGCGCTGGTCCAGGCCAGCGGGCTGAACGTGCTGAGCGATCCGGTGTTCTCGCGGCGAGCCTCACCCGTGTCATTCCTCGGTCCTACCCGCGCTCAGCCGCCTGGAATCCCGCTCGCGCACCTGCCGCACATTGACGTCGTTCTAATCTCTCACAACCATTACGATCACCTCGATCGCACAACGATAGTGGCGCTCGAAGCCCAGTTGGGCGGGGCGCCATTGTTCCTGGCGCCGTTGGGGTTAAAGACCTGGCTGGAAAAACTCGGCATTTCTCGGGCCGTGGAGATGGATTGGTGGCAATCACATGTGTACCGCGGCGTCGAATTCCATTTCACCCCGGCGCAGCATTGGTCGGGCCGGTCTCTGACTGATCGCAATCGCACCCTGTGGGGCGCATGGGCGGCGACTGCTAAGGACTTCCATTGGTTTTTTACCGGCGACACCGGTTACAGCCAGGACTTCATCGACACCCGGCGCCACTTTGCCTCGCGCCAAGCCGCGGATCAGGGCGGCGGATTCGATGTGGCTTTGATCGCGGTGGGCGCATGCCTGCCGCGCTGGTTCATGCACATGCAGCATGTGGACTTGAACGAAGCGGTGCAGATTCATCTGGATCTCGGCGCCAAGCACAGCATGGGCGTGCACTGGGGCACCTTCTCACTGGCCGATGACCCCCTGGATGCGCCGCTGCACGGGCTGGCCGGCGCATGCAGTCTCAAGGGCGTCGACGAGGACGCGTTTTTTCTGCTGCCCGTCGGCGGTACCCGTCAGTTGCCGAGGCGCGAATCGTAGATCTCCACGCCGCCCAACCAAGTTTTCAAGACCTGCGTATCGCGGATCGTTTTCGCATCGATGCTCAGCACGTCCTGATCCAACAGCACCATGTCGGCGAGCTTGCCTGGCTCGATCGAGCCTTTTTCATGCTCCTGGAATTCCGCATAGGCAGAGCCCAAGGTGTAGGCGGCGATGGCTTCCTGAATTGACAGCCTTTGCGCGGGGAACCAGCCCTGCGGGTTCTTTCCGTCGAGCGTTGCACGGGTGGTTGCCGCATACAGGGTCAGCATCGGATCCAAAGGCGCAACCGGCCAGTCCGTGCCGAAGGCAAGTCGCACCCCGTGATCGAGGAAAGTTTTGAAGGCGTAAGTTCTGCTGGCGCGCTCATGGCCGATGCGCGCTTCGGCCCAACGTCCATCGTCGATGGCTTGGTAGGGCTGCACCGATGCGATGACATGCAATTGCGCAAAGCGTTCGAAGTCCGCGGCCGCCATGTGCTGGGCATGTTCGATGCGCCAGCGCCGGTCTCGAGGGCCATCATTTTTCTCCACCGTTTGGTAAAGATCGAGCACGGTGGTGATGGCCGCATCGCCGATGGCATGGGTGCACAATTGCAGGTTGGCCCCATCGGCGCGTATCAGGCGCTGTTCGGCGCGCGACAGCGGCAGCATGTCCGAGAACAGCAAGCCGCGGTTGTTCGGCTCGTCCGAGTAGGGTTCAACGAAATAAGCAGTGCGCGAGCCCAATGAGCCGTCGGCGAACATCTTCAGCGCGCCGATTCTCAAGGAAGGACTGCCGAAAGCGTGGCCGATGCCGAGTTGAGCCTGATCTTCAACTTCTGACACCGGCGGCGCCGCGTACACGCGCACGGTGAGCTTACCTTGATCCAGTAGTTGCGAGTACGCCGACAGATCGCCGTAGTTAAGGGTCATGTCCTGCACACTGGTGACGCCGCGTTGTGCCGCTTCGCGCAGCGCAGCTTTGAGCGCAAGGCGGCGTTGCGCCAAGGTCAGCGGCGGCACCACGCGCGCAACCAATTCAGTCGCCGCATCCTTGAGAGCACCGGTCGGTCGGCCGGCGGCATCGCGCACGATCACGCCGCCCGGCGGATCGGGGGTCGCGGAGGTAATGCCGGCCAGGGCCAGCACCTGTGAATTGACTAACAGCAGGTGCCCATCGTATCGATCCAATGCGACCGGATTATTGGGCGTCACCGGATCGATGTCTTGACGCGTCGGCAGTTCCTGCGGATTCCACTTGGTCTCGTCCCATTCGCCGTTGCGGATCCAGTCGCCTTTCGGGGTGTGCGACGCATAATCGGCAATGCGCTGCACGAACTCTTTGAGGCTGCTCGCATCGGTGAGTTGCACCGCGGCCAATGAGGCACCCCCCTCGGAGAAGTGCACGTGCGCGTCGTTGAATCCCGGCAGCAGCCGCTTGCCCTTTGCATCGACCACGTGCGTGCCGGCACCTCGCCACAGCAGGACCGAGGAGTCTGAGCCCACGGACACGATTCGGCCATGCAGCACGGCCAGCGCCTCGGCTTCGGGCTGCTTCAGGTTCACAGTCCAAATGCGGGCGTTGCGGATAATGAGATCGGCGGCGGGACGCGAATCGCTGAAAGCCGTGCCCGCCAGGCTCGCCGTGAGGAGCAGCAGGGCAGCTCTGAAGCTAGAGAACATTCGGTACGCCGCCCTTAATTTGCGCCCATTCCAGGTCGCGGCGTATCTTGTTTTGCGAGTCGAGGTGCAGTTTGCCGGTCACGCCGGCGATCTCGCTCGAGACGGCGGGGTTGCTGGATCTTAAGCCGGGCACCAATCGATAAGCGTCGAAACCAAAGGCATAGAGCCGATCCCGACGCGCGGCACGGGCGGGCCACGCAGCCCGCAGCGGATCGCGAATCTGAGCCGTGACGGGGTCGCGCGAAATCATCCAAGGCATGTCCGGAAACAACATGCCTTCGAGATCGGCATTGGCGCTCGGATCGGGTTCGAAACTATCGGATGTTGAATACACCGGCACGTCGCCGGCGAAGTGAAATTTCAGCTGCGGCATGATCAGCCGTGCGGCGCCTGCATTGCCGACGATGAAAACGAACGTGGCATCGCTGCGATGCGTGGACGGCTCGCCCTTGACGGATCTGATCTGCAGCACCTGCTTGATGATGTCGGAGAAATCGGGTTGCGAGGGCTCGTAGCGTTGGCTGTCGAGCACGGAGCCGCCGAGACTTTTCAACTCCTCGGCGAACGCGGCACTGACCCTCGTACCTAATTCGGTCGCAGGAACGATGCTGACACCCGCGAGCCTGCCGTCCGCGACGACGCGCCGCGCCGCCATGCGTGCTTCGTCCTCCGGCAATAATGCAAACTGATAAAAGTTCTTCTCCGCGCCCGCCGTATCGCCGAGAAAATTCAAGGCAAGCACCGGAGTGCGGCCGGTGCTCAAGGGTGCGACCGCCGCCACGTGTTCCTTGGTAAGCGGTCCGACCACGAAGCCGGCGCCATCCGTGACCGCGCGATTAAAAGCGCTGGCCACATCTTCCGCCGCCACGTCGTAGATTTTCAGGCGCGGCCGCGTTGCGGCATTTTGCTGCAGATAGGCGGCGATGAAACCGTCACGCACGGCGACGCCGAACGCTTCGCTGCGCCCGGAGAGCGGCAGCAGCAGCGCGATTTGATTGGGATATTCGCTCGCTACGTCGATTTGCGTTTGGGCGACCGCCAGCACGCTGGCGTTGGCCGGATGGTCCGGAAACATCCGCTTCCAGTTCTCCAAAGCCGGCGCGGCCCGTGCGGGGTTGCGTTCGACTTCCACTGCGACCGGCCCCAACGCCAGCCAACCGACGACGATTGGGTCGGTTTTCGGCAGTGGCTTCATGGGCGCGCCGCGTTCCGCGGCCGTGCGCACCCGAGTAAATAGTTCATCCCGGTTGGCCTTTAGCGCGGCCGGATCGGTCAAATAACGTTCCCTCTCCACCAGTGCGCGCGTGCCCTCGACCGGATGGCCGGTTAGAAAAGCGCTGCGGCCGCGTATCCAATAGTAGTTCTGCGCTTGCTCAGGCAACGTCGGCACCGCAACCTGGTCCAGCTCGCGAATGGCACGCGTCGGCTCATTTTCCGCATAGGCAATTTCCGCCGCTACGAGTGCGCGCGCAGTCGCAAGCTTGGTGCGCGCCTCGGGGGAAACCTGCGCGAGCGCCTGCTTGGCCGATGCGATGTTTCCGGCCGCCACCCATTGCTCTGCGCTCAGTAATTGATAGTTGTCGCTCTCGGCCGGTATCTGAAGTGCCAAATCGGCATATTCGCGCGCGGCCTCCGCATGCTTACCATCGCGCACCATTTTCGCGGCGTGAGCTTGCCTGTCTGCGGGCGTTTCCGGCGTCTTCACCAGGCTGCAGGCTGCGGCAATCAGAGCCATCATCAGCAGCGCGCAGTGCGCCGGCCGTGGACGTCGACAGATCGGTGCCATACCCTTCCGCTCCTGATTATTCAAACAGAGGCGCGAATTATAGTGACAAACGAGCGCACGGGGCTGCCGGCATCCGGGAAGCTGTATGTGGTGGCCACGCCAATCGGCAATTTGGGCGATTTGAGCGCGCGTGCACGCGATACGCTTGCAAGTTGTTCTCTCATTGCGGCCGAGGACACGCGCCATACCGGAGTGCTGCTAAAGGCTTTTGGCATCGCCACCCCGCAACTGTCGCTGCACGATCACAACGAAGCGCGCCGCGCGATTGAAATAATTGCACGCTTGCGCGAGGGCATATCGATCGCACTGGTGAGCGATGCGGGTACCCCGCTCATCAGCGATCCGGGTTTCGAACTGATTCGGCAGGTGGCCGCGGCGGGTTTCGACATCATTGCCGTCCCAGGCCCGTGCGCCGCCATCGCCGCGCTTTCCATCGCTGGACTGCCTACGGACCGGTTTTGTTTTGAAGGGTTTTTGCCGGCGCGCAGCGCCGCTCGGCGGCAGCGGCTTAGATCGCTCGCACCGGATGCACGGACGTTGGTGATCTATGAATCGCCGCACCGCGTGCGTGACACGCTCGAGGATTGCGTCGCCGTCTTCGGCGAATCTCGCGCCGCGGCCATCGTGCGCGAGGCGACCAAGTTGCATGAAACGACCTATCGGGGATCGCTTGAGGAGCTGTTGCTCCAATCTCAGTCAAACCCGGACCTCTCCCGGGGTGAGATCGTGCTGATCGTCGGCGGCGCGCAGTCGCCCGCCTGCGATACGGACCTTGAAACCGCGGGACTCGATAACGTGCTGAAGGTCTTGCTCGCCGAACTGCCGCTCAAGCAGGCCGCGCATCTCGCGGCGCAAATCACCGGCGCGCGCGATAACGAGGCCTACAAGCGGGCGCTTTTCCTTAAACAATAACCCGCCTCGCATTCGTCGCCGTACCTGCGTATGGTGCTCACCGGAGTCGGCCAGACAGTCGCTGTGTGCTTAAGCACATGGAGGAAAGTCCGGGCTCCACAGGGTACGGTGCCAGGTAACGCCTGGGAGGCGCGAGCCTACGGAAAGTGCAACAGAAAGATACCGCCTAAGCGCCGCGCAAGCGGCGCCGGTAAGGGTGAAATGGTGCGGTAAGAGCGCACCGCGCGGGTGGCAACACCAACGGCACGGCAAACCCCACCTGGAGCAAGACCAAATAGGGAAGCGAGCGGCTTAAAACACCGCTACATGTGGCCCACATGGGCTTCCGGGTAGGTCGCTTGAGCTGCGCGGTGACGCGTATGCCAGAGGAATGACTGTCCTAGACAGAACCCGGCTTAACGGCCGACTCCTTCTTATGCGCTTTTGCGCCTTATTTCCGCTGGGCCCAGTCGGCAACGCCTACAAGCGTTACGTTATTGAAGAGGAAGACGCGGCGAGCGCGCAGAACGGAAGTTCAAAGCAAGATCGCCGACGTTCGACTAAGATCGCCACATGGTGTACTTACGCTATTTTGTAAGAACATCGTGTAAGAGATTGATTCAACTAAACCCCTCCATCGCATCACGCCGTGCTTGTACAAAATGTGACCTAAGTCACTGTCGGAGCGGGTTTTTTTTACCATAACCCGTTGACAGTGAACTCCTACGCTCCCTATAGTGGTGGCCGGTGGGAAATTGTGGGAGAAAATGGGTTTTCGAACCCATGAAATCATGTTTCGGGGTGCCAACAAGCTAACGCTCGATGTGAAAGGCCGGCTGGTGATGCCGACCCGCTACCGGGAGCGGCTGCAAGAGCGCTGTGGGGGAAATTTGGTGGTCACGGTCGACAAAGATCAGTGTTTGCTGATCTACCCGTTGCCGGACTGGGAAGACATCGAGCGAAAGCTCAACAAATTACCCACCTTGAACCCCCAGGTGAGGCGCCTACAGCGGTTGATGATTGGTCACGCCACTGACTTGGAGCTCGATTCGCATGGGCGGCTGCTGCTGCCCGCCAACCTGCGCGAGTTCGCCCAAATGACGCGCGATGCGATGTTGATCGGGCAGGGAATTCGGTTCGAATTGTGGGACGAGGCGCGCTGGAACGAGCGCCGCGACGAGTGGTTGGCGAGCACGGAGAGCACTACGGATCTTCCCGCCGAACTCGACACCTTGTCGTTTTAGCGTTGGGTCTGGTGGAAGAGTTTGCGGGGGTTCACACGGCAGTCCTGTTACCTCAGGTGCTGGCGGCGTTGAACATACAGGCAGGTGGCACTTACATGGACGCCACCTTCGGGCGTGGCGGACATGCAGAGGCGATATTGGAGAAGCTCATCGAGAATGGCCGTTTGCTGTGCCTCGATCGTGACCCCGCTGCGGTGGCTGCGGCCAGGGCTCAGTTCGCAACAGATCCCCGAGTGTCGGTGTTTCTCGCTCCCTTCTCCTCTCTCGGCGCTTGCGCCGATCGGGTTCAACCGGGCCTCAAGCTCGACGGCATTCTTTTTGATCTCGGCGTCTCATCGCCGCAGCTCGACGATGCCTCACGGGGCTTCAGTTTCATGCAGGACGGTCCGCTCGATATGCGCATGAGTGCGGGCGAGGGCATGAACGCGGCGGATGTGGTGAACGGTGCGCCGCTCGAGGAACTCATCCGCATATTCCGCGAGTACGGCGAGGAGCGTATGGCGCCGCGGATCGCCCGCGCCATTGTCATGGACCGTCAGAAAAAGCCGTTCGAGCGCACGCTCGAGCTCGCCGGCATGATCGAGCGAGTCGCACGCAGCAAGGAGGCGGCCGGCCGCGCGCGCCACAAGCATCCCGCCACACGAATTTTCCAAGCGCTGCGCATCCATGTGAACGGGGAACTCAAGGAGTTGGAAACGGGCTTAGAAGCAGCGCTAATGCGGTTGGCGCCGGGCGGACGGCTCGCCGTGATCAGCTTTCATTCGCTCGAAGATCGCATGGTGAAGCGGTTCTTGCGCCGCCACTCGCTGGCGGATCCGATGTACGCAGGGTTGCCGCACATCCCCGTTCATGCTCGGCCTAAGCTCGCGCTGGTCGGAAAGTCCGTCGAGGCCGACGCCGATGAGAGCAGCAGAAATCCGCGCTCGCGCAGCGCCAGGCTGCGCGTTGCCGCTCGCCTCGACCAAGGAATGGCGGCATGAAATATCGCCGCTGGTTGCCGCTCGTTGTGCCCTTGCTGTGGCTGGCCGTGCTTGGCTCGGCCGTGCAAGTAATTTATGCGCGCCATCAGGCCCGCGACATGTTCGTCAAGCTGGAGAAGCTCAATGCAGAACGCGACTCGCTCGAGATGGACTGGGGGCGCTTGCAACTGGAACAAAGCTACTGGTCCTCGCACGCATTCGTCGAGCGTGTTGCCAATGCGAAATTGCAGATGAACCTGCCGCAGACCCGAGACGTGAGGATTGTGCGACCGTGAAATCGCGTTCCAGCGGAAACGAGCGCCTGGCGAACTCCTACCGCTGGCGCTCGGGGCTCGTGTTAGGCCTGGTGGTGCTGGGCGCCATCGGCCTCGCGGCGCGCGCGGTTGAGTTGCAGCTGGTTGACCATGGATTTCTTGCGAAGCAGGGCGATGACCGTTCCATGCGAGTGGTCAAAATCGCCGCGCATCGAGGCGCCATCACCGACCGCAACGGCGAGCCGCTTGCCCTCAGTACGCCGGTGGACAGCATTTGGGTCAACCCCCAAGAGCTCAACGATAATATCGATCAGCTGCCAAGGCTGGCCCGCGCGCTCAAGGAAGATCAGCAGACGCTCGCGCGGCGCATCACCAGTAATCTAGACCGCGAATTTTTGTACCTTGTGCGCCATATGCCGCCGGAGCAGGCAGCGCGCATCAAGGCATTGGGGATTTCCGGCGTTTACCTGATGCGCGAATACCGCCGCTACTATCCTGCGGGCGAGGTTTCCGGCCATGTGGTCGGGTTCACCACCGTGGATGACAAGGGCCAAGAGGGATTGGAGCTGGGCTTCGATCAATTGTTGAACGGACAGGATGGCGTGAAGCGCGTCATTCAAGATTCTTACGGCCGCTACGTGGAAAATGTCGAGAGCATCCGCGCACCGCGTCCGGGGCGCGACCTAACCACCAGCATCGATCTGCGCATCCAGTATCTTGCGTACCGAGAGCTCAAAGCGGCAATGCAAGAATACCGGGCCCAGGCAGGTTCTGTGATCGTGATTGCCGTGGAGACGGGCGAAGTGTTGGCGATGGTGAACCAACCCTCGTACAACCCGAACGATCGGGAGCAGCTCAAAGCGGGCCTTTACCGCAATCGCGCGGCCACGGATATTTTCGAGCCGGGCTCCAGCATCAAGCCCTTCATTATGGCCGCTGCATTGGCCTCCGGACAGTATCACCCCGACAGCGTCGTCGACACCTCGCCGGGATTCTTGAAAGTAGGTACCAAGGTGTTCGAGGACGAACACAACTTAGGTGCCATTGATTTGGCGACGATTCTCGCGAAATCGAGCAACGTGGGCACGGCGAAGGTAGCGCTCTCGCTGCAGCCTGAGCAAATCTGGAGCACCTTGACGGGCTTGGGACTCGGCCAGGTCACGGGCAGCAATTATCCGGGCGAGTCCGCGGGCATGCTGAGCAATTACGCCCACTGGCGGCCCATCGGCATCGCCACCCTGTCGCACGGTTATGGCCTGTCGGTGACGCCGCTGCAGTTGGCGCACGCGTACGCCACCATTGGTGCCGGCGGCATCAAGCGGCCGATCTCATTCGAAAAGGTGTCGGGCCCGGTGGCCGGCGAACGGGTTATGAATGCGAAAGTGGCGCGCGAGCTGATTCAGCTGATGAGTCAGGTGGTGGAGAAAGGCGGCACCGCGACGCGCGCCTCCCTCATCGGCTATCGGGTATCGGGTAAGACGGGGACCGCGTTCAAATCGATCGCGGGCGGTTATTCCACCGACCGCATCATGGCCGTATTTGCCGGCTTGGTGCCGGCCTCGCATCCCAAGCTTGCCACGGTGGTGGTGATCGACGAGCCGAGCAGAGATTTGCACGAGGTCGGCACGCTTGCCCAGGGCGGTACGGTGGCGGCCCCGGTGTTTGCCAGCGTCATGTCGGGAGCGCTGCGCCTGATGGACATTGCGCCGGATGATTTGCAAAACGTGCCGCCGGCAGCGCTGGTCCAGGCGAACGAGAACCCATGAGCGCCGCACTCATGTGGCTGCTGGACGGGATCGCGAAGGTTCCTCTCACCGAGGCGCGCGTCTCCGACCTGACCATCGACAGCCGCGAGGTGATTACGGGAAGCTTATTCTTCGCATTGCCGGGTCAAAACGCGCACGGAGTGAAGTTCGCCGCCGATGCAGCGCGGCGCGGTGCCAGCGTGGTGCTGTGGGATCCAATGGGCGATGTGCGGCTTCCGGCATTGCCGCCCGAGGTGTTCGCGGCCGCTGTTCCCAATTTACAGACCCTGGTCGGACGCATAGCAGACCGCTTTTTCAACTGGCCCTCTTCGCACTTGCGCATCACGGCAATCACGGGGACCAACGGCAAAACCACATGTGCCTATTTGCTGGCGCAGAGCTTGGAGCGGTTGGGAAAAGCAGCTGCGTACATGGGCACGATCGGCTGGGGTCGACCGGCAAGGCTTACCGAGCCTACCCACACCACCCCCGATGCGGTCACGGTGCATCGCATCCTCTCTCAATTGCGCGCCTCGGGCGTACGAGAGGTGGCCATGGAAGTCTCCTCTCACGCTTTAGACCAAGGGCGCGTGGATGGAGTGCGTTTTGAAGTCGCGGCCTTTACCAACTTGACCCGGGATCATCTGGACTATCACGGCACCATGCAGCGTTACGGCGAAGCCAAGGCAAAGCTGTTCCAGCACGCCGAACTCGCGCACATCGTGCTCAACGTCGGCGATGAGTTCGGCCGCGCACTGGCGCAGCGGTACACCGGCAGCGCGGCTGTAATCGCGGTATCGGTTGCGGGCAGCGGTTCAGGCTGGCTGGCTGAGCGCGCCATGTACGCCAGCGAGGTGCGGTTGAATGCGCGCGGCATCTCGATCGGTGTGGATGGCAGCTTTGGCAAGCTCAATCTTGAAACCCAGCTCATGGGCCGATTCAATGCGGAAAATTCCCTGGTGGTGATGGCGTGTCTGGTGTCGCTTGGCGTTTCGCTCAAGGAGGCGGCCGGTGCGCTCGCAGCGTGCGAGCCGGCGCCGGGCAGAATGGAAGTGGTGCACGCGCAGGCTTGCAACCGGCCCACCGTGGTGGTCGATTACGCGCATACGCCCGATGCGCTCTCCAAGGCTTTGAGCGCAGCGCGCGAACATTGCCAAGGCGCACTGTGGTGCGTATTCGGTTGCGGCGGCGACCGCGATGCCGGCAAGCGGCCGATTATGGGCGCCATCGCCGATGAACTCGCCGATCAAATCATCGTCACCGACGATAATCCTCGTTCCGAGGATCCGCGAGCCATCACCGACGGCATTTTGAGCGGAATGAAGTCAAGCCGCGCGCGGGTGATACATGAGCGCGGCGCTGCCATCGGCGCGGCGCTGAAAGAAGCCCAAGCGGCTGATCTGGTGCTGATCGCCGGCAAAGGCCATGAGGATTATCAGATCTACGGACAGACGCGGCGCTCCTTCAGCGATCGCAGTGAAGCGCTGCGCTATCTGGGAGCCGCGGCATGAAGCGAACCTTAAGCGACGCAGCGCGAGTGCTGGGCGGCAGGCTGGTGGGCGAGGATCGCCCCTACGGCTGTGTCTCCACAGACAGCCGCACGTTGAAGCCCGGCGCGCTGTTCGTCGGATTACGCGGTCCGAATTTCGACGGCATGGCCTTCGTTCAAGGTGCCGCCGCGCAGGGCGCGATCGGCGCCCTGGTCGAACGCGAGACGCCGAGTGACTTACCGCAGGTGGTGGTGGCGGATGCGCTGGTGGCGTTGCAAGAGCTGGCCCGAGCCTGGCGCGCCGACTTCACCTTGCCGGTGATCGCCGTGGCCGGCAGCAACGGCAAGACCACGGCAAAGGAAATGACCGCTGCCATATTGGCGCGCATGGGCCTTTGCATGGCCACCCGCGGAAATCTCAACAATCACATCGGTGTCCCCGTCACGCTGATGCGTCTGGAGTCCTCGCATCGCAGTGCCGTGATCGAGATGGGCGCCAACCGAGTCGGCGATGTCGCTGAGCTGATGCGCCTCGCGCAGCCTTCGGTCGGCCTCATCACCAATGCAGGCGCCGAACATCTGGAGGGCTTCGGGGATCTGGACGGCGTGGCCAAAGGGGAAGGCGAAACGGTTTCGCGTCTCAAGCCGGATGGCACCGCCGTTATCAATGCCGACGATGCTTACGCGGCTTATTGGCGCGGCGTATCGGGTGCAAAGCGCATCGTCACATTCGGTGTGCGCAACCGCGCCGACTTTACCGCGAAGGATGTCTTCCACGGCATTGAGCGCGGCGAGTTCGCCACGCGCTTCACCTTGATGTCGCCCTTGGGCGAGAGCCCGATCATGTTGAAGGCGGGCGGCGCGCACAATGTCGGCAATGCCTTGGCGGCCGCGGCCGCCGCCAGCGCCGCGGGGGCAACACTCGCGGACATTACCTCAGGACTGGCCGATTTTCGCGCCGTCTCCGGCCGCCTGCAGCTCAAAGCCGGTGTGCGCGACAGCTGGATCATCGACGATTCGTACAATGCCAACCCCAGCTCCGTGCGCGCTGCGTTGGAAGTGCTGCGATCACTGCCCGGCGCGACCTGGCTGGTGCTCGGCGACATGGCCGAGCTTGGCGAAGCCAGCGAAGACAGTCACGCGCAGATGGGCGCGTACGCGCGCGAGTGCGGCATCAAACGGATATTCGCGCTCGGCTCTCTGAGTTCCAGAGCCGTGGAAACCTTCGGCTCGGGCGGCGAATGGTTCGCGGACGTCGATTCGCTCACTCGCAGATTGCAGTCAGAGCTAACCGCAGGTGTGACCGTGCTCATCAAGGGCTCGCGAGTCAATCGTCTGGAGCGTGTCGTGCAAGCGCTGACGGTGGGCGGGGCCGCATCCGGCACCAAGACCTCAGGTCCCATGATGAGAGCAAGCTAGCCATGCTGCTTTTCTTGACTGAATACTTGGCCAAGTTCTACAGCGGCTTTCACGTATTCCAGTATTTAACGCTGCGCGGAATTCTCGCCGCCGTGACCGCGTTATCAGTGGCGTTGTTCATCGGGCCGCACATGATTTCCTTGCTGAACCGCTATCAGATCGGCCAAGTGGTGCGTACCGACGGGCCGAAGACTCATTTTCAAAAAGCCGGTACGCCCACCATGGGCGGCGG
>JANYAD010000051.1 GCA_025355165.1 Gammaproteobacteria bacterium
GACGAGGAACAGGCTGTTATGCAGCACGAAGTCGGCGGGAGGAATGGCCAGCAATACCCCGGTCATGCCACCGATGACGAAGGTCACCATGAAGCCTAAGGACCACAGAATCGGCGAGCTGAATCGAACCGTTCCGCCATACATAGTAAACAGCCAATTGAACACCTTGACCCCGGTGGGCACCGCGATAATCATGGTCATGATGCCGAAGAAGGCGTTTACGTTGGCGCCCGCACCCATGGTGAAGAAATGATGCAGCCATACCATGAAGGACAACATGCAAATGGCCATCGTCGCGATCGCCATGGAGCGATAGCCAAACAACGGCTTGCTGGAAAATGTCGCGATCACCTCGGAAAAAACGCCGAAGGCGGGCAGAATCAAAATATACACCTCAGGATGACCCCATGCCCAGATGAGGTTGATGTACATCATCGGATTGCCGCCGCCGTCATTCGTGAAAAAATGAAAGCCGAGGTAGCGATCGAGCAACAGCATGGCAAAAGTTGCGGTGAGGATGGGGAAGGCGGCGACGATCAGCAGGTTCGATGCCAGCGCGGTCCAGCAAAAGATCGGCATCCGGCTGTAGCTCATGCCGGGCGTGCGCAGTTTGAGGATGGTGGTGGTGAAGTTGATGCCCGCGAGCAGCGTGCCGAGGCCCGAAATCTGCAGGCTCCACAAATAATAGTCGACGCCGACACCCGGCGAGTACGCGAGCTCGGATAGCGGCGGGTAGGCAAGCCATCCGGTGCGCGCAAATTCGCCGATAATTAACGAGACATTGATCAGCAGCACGCCCGCCGCCGTCAGCCAAAAGCTCACCGAATTCAAGACGGGAAATGCCACGTCGCGCACACCGAGCTGCAACGGCACAACGAAGTTCATGAGGCCGATCACGAAGGTCATGCCGACGAAAAAAATCATGATGGTGCCGTGGGCCGAAAAAATTTGGTTGTAGTGCTCCGGCGGGAGATATCCCGCAGCGTTGCCCGCCGCCAACGCCAATTGCGAGCGCATCAAGAGCGCATCGGAGAATCCGCGGATCAGCATCACCAACGCCAGAATCACGTACATGACCCCAATGCGTTTGTGATCGGTACTGGTCAGCCACTCGCGCCACAGATACGGCCACCAACCTTTGTAGGTGACCAACGCGAGGGTGGCGGCGAGCAACACCAGGACTACCGCCCCGGTAATGAGCGCAATGGGCTGGTTGAACGGAATAGCTGCCAAGCTCAATCTGCCGAACATGAGAATTCTCCCGTCATAAGCCCTGGGGCGAGGGGGTGACTTGAATGTCGGTGGGCGGCGTGCCCGGACTGGCGATAATCGCCTCGAACAGCCCGCCGCTCACCGCGCCAAAGCTCACCGGCGCATTGCGCTCACTGGGCTCGGCAAGATGGGAGTATTCCTTGGCATCGAGCGAGCCGCCCTGCGCCCGAGTGGCGGTGATCCATTTTTCAAATTCTTGCGTAGGTACCGCGACGACATCGAAACGCATGTCGGAAAATCCGTCGCCGCTGAACTGCGCAGAGAGCCCGCCGAAGGTGCCGGCCTCATCGGTCTGCAGATTGAGCTCGGTCGCCATGCCGGCCATGGTGTAAATCTGACTGCCGAGTTGCGGGATAAAAAAGCTGTTCATAACGCCGGCCGATGTCAGATGAAATCGCAACGGCATACCGACCGGCACGACCAAGTGATTGACGCTCGCCACCCCCAGGCCCGGATAGATGAACAGCCATTTCCAGTCGAGCGAGACGACTTGAACATCAAGGGGAGCAGCAGTGGAGCGAAGCGGCGCCCTGGGGTCCAGATCGTGCGAACCAATCCAGGCAATGCCGCCGAGGAACAGCACCACCAGTGCAGGGATCGCCCACACCACGAACTCGATTTGGCCGCCGTACGCCCACTCCGGCCGGCGCTTTGCTTTGAGATTGCCGGCTCGAAACCACCACGCGATAAGACAGGTGCCGACTATGACCGGGACGACCACGCACAGCATGATGACCGTGGCGTCGAAAAGGATATAGCGTTCCGCGGCGCCGATCGGCCCGTGCGGCTCTAACACACCTCCGCCACAGGCACTGATCAAGAGCGGTATAAGCGCCACGAGTTTTTTCATGATGCCCGCAAATTATAGCAACTCAGGCCTTGCAAAGCGCAGTCGCAGCCGCACTTTCTTTTCTGCTCGGGATACTTTAAGCCGTGGGAGAACGAGCGGCCTTGTCGCCCACGCGCGCGGAGCGCAGCATTTGAAACGCGGCGTAGATCACCACGATGAGCACCAGCCAGCGCAACCACGTGATCGGCATGCTCTTGACGATGTAAGCGGCGAGAAGTACACCGGGAATTCCGCCCAATGCGAGCCCCAGGGCGGCGCTGAGATTGTAGCGGCCGCTGCGCACGAACCGCGCACCGCCGATCGGCATGAGCAGACCGCACGAACCCATCATGATGGGAAACGCGGCGAGCGGGCTCATGCCGAGCAAGCTTAATAAAATGAGACAGGGGGCGTAAAGTCCGACGCCGAGCATCATCAAGGCTCCCAAGACCATGTTGATGCTGACGGCGGCGATCAGCCGCAACCCGTGCAGCCCTAGCGCTTCCCCGCCGCCGGGCATCCAATCGAGGTTTACCGCTAAGAATAGCAACGCGGCACACAGCAACGCGCCGCCCATGCCGCGCTGGATGGCACGGCGCGATAGCCGCGAGACAACGCCGACCCCGATCCACGCACCGAGTACCGCGCTGAGAATCATGCTGGCAAGGGTGGTCAAATCGACGCTGACGGTCGCGATGAAAATCAAGGCTTGCGTCATGGTCGGCAATGCCTGGCCGGCATTGAGGGTGCCGGGGATCTCATCATCGGCAATCCGCGCCCGCAGTTTAAAATACGCGGTGGTCGGCGCGAACGAACCGATGCCGAGCGTATCGAAAAAGTTGGTGACGAATCCCACCACCGCATCCATGAGGCGGGGCGTACGCGAAGTACCGACCATCAAAGAACGCGAACGTTCCAGATGCCACCAGCGCACTATGTACGCCAATGCAATCAGCGTGAGGGCCGACAGCAACGCAACCTTGCCGATGTCCAAGACTTAAATACCTCTTATTCGAGCTCGGGGTAGGGCCCCTTACCGCCCTCAGCAATGTAACGCTCGATCCGCGCTTGCAAGGCAGGGATTGGCACTGAGCCTAATTCCAACACCGTGTCGTGGAATGCCCTGATGTTGAATCGTTCGCCGAGCGCTTTTTCCGCCTTGGCCCGAGCTTTGATAATGGCATCCTCGCCCAGATAATAAGACAGGGCCTGCGCGGGCCAGGCAATGTAGCGATCCACTTCGGTTTCGATTTCATGCTGCGGAAGCGCCGTGTAGTCTCGAAAGTAGCCGATGGCGCGCTCGCGGCTCCAGCCTTGAGAATGAATGCCGGTATCCACGACCAGGCGCGCAGCGCGCCATATCTGGTAGTTCAGCATCCCAAATCGGTCGTAGGGCGTGTCGTACATGCCCATTTCCAGGCCCAACAGCTCGCAGTAGAGCGCCCAGCCTTCGCCGTAAGCGGACAGATACGTGTGCTGGCGAAAATCCGGCTGCTGCTTGTGCTCGAGCGCCAGCGGCATTTGGAAGGCGTGCCCCGGCGCGGATTCATGTAGGGTCAGTGCAGTGAGGTTATATAGCGGACGGCTCGGCAAGTTGTAGGTATTGAGCAGATAGACGCCGGGGCCGCCGCGTCCCGCCGTATAGAAAGGAGCCAGGTCATCGGGCACGGGCTTGATGGCGAATCGAGCTCGCGGCAACATGCCAAAATACTGCGACGCC
>JANYAD010000253.1 GCA_025355165.1 Gammaproteobacteria bacterium
GCGCCGCAGCAACTCTTCGGCCGCGCCGAAGCGTCGATTTTCCAAAGCCGCCGCTACTTCGCCCAGATGATGCTCGGGAGGCGCCAGCCGGCAGTAATTGGCGTAGGCCAAATCGCAGTTTTTGTCATCTCCCCGCGCGGCGCGCAGAGAGGCGAGTTCGCGCCAGGCTTCGGCGAGGTTCGGTTCCAACTCGACGGCGCGCGTAAGGCTGCCTAGCGCGCGCTCATCCTGCCCTTGGGCCGCCAGAGCGCGCCCAAGTTCGAGCTGGATCAAGGCCGAATCGGGGTGTGCGGCGGCCAGTCCGGCCAGCGCCCATGTCGCCTGAGCGGAATCGCCGCAGCTTCCAAGCGCCGTGCCCAATAATAAAGTGGCGGCTTTGTGGCCGGGATGATCCTTGAGTATCTGAGCGGCCTCCCGCGCGGCCCGAGACGGATCAGTGTCCAGGAGCGCCGCCACCCGCATCAATTTAGAGTCTGCAGCCGCATCCCCAGCAACCATCGTGCTCTCCATCCGAGAACCGCGCTAGAATCTGCGCGCGCAAACCCATGCACGATAGGTGAAATTCTTGAGCAACGTCAATCCCGCAGCGCCGGACGACGCCGCGATCCTGCGGTTGATTCAGGCCTCCAAGGCAGCGGGAGCGACTGGCCGCGAATCGGAGGCGGACCAGCTCCTGGCGCGCGCAGCGCAAACGGCACCCGCCCACCCGGCGGTTTTAAACGAGCTCGGCCTGCGAATGATGCTGCGTAACGAGGCGGCAAAGGCACGCGAGCTATTCCTGCGGGCAACTCAAGCCGATCCGGCTCATCCCTCGCTATGGTCCAACTTGGCCGCGAGCTGCTATTCGCTCGGGCTTGCGCAGGAAGCCATGGATGCAATCGAGCGCGCGCTCGCGATTGAGCCGCGGCACTTGGCATCGCTTTTGCAAAAGGGTGCTGTCATGGACGCGCGCGGCGATACCCGCAATGCGGCTCAGGCCTACCGCAACGCCCTGGCGACCCTGCCGCCAAACACGCCTGCGCCGCCAACGGTAGCAGCGATGGTGGAGCGCGCCCGCGAATCCGTGCGCAGCGACAACGATGCGCTAGCCAAGGCGATCGAGCAGCGTCTGGCGACGGTTCGGGAGCGCCATGGCGGCGGCTCTTTTCGGCGAGTCGACCGGTGCATCGAATTATTGAGCGGCCAATCCTCGCGTTATGACCCGCAGCCCACGTTTATGTATTTCCCGGAGATTCCGGCGATCAATTTTTTCGATCGCGCGGATTTCCCTTGGCTCGACGCCATTGAAGCTGCAACCGATGAGATTCGCTCGGAGCTCACCACCGTGTTGGTATCCGACCGCGCCGGTCTCGAACCCTATATCGCTTACCCCGAGGGCGTCCCGCTCGATCGCTGGAGAGAACTGAACAAGTCGCGACGCTGGAGCGCATATTTCTTATGGAATCAAGGCGTGGCACAAGCGGCTCATATGGCGCGCTGCCCGCGCACCGCGGAAGCGCTCAAGCTCGCCCCACAATGCGATGTGGCGGACCACGGACCTACGGCCTTCTTCTCGATTCTCGATGCGGATACCGTGATCCCGCCGCACACCGGGGTCACGAATACTCGCCTCACCGTGCATCTGCCGCTCATCGTCCCGTTGAATTGTGGTTTTCGCGTCGGCAGCGAGACGCGTGAATGGTTGCCGGGCAGGGCCTGGGTATTCGACGATACCATCGAACACGAAGCCTGGAATCGCTCCGACATGCCGCGTGCAATGCTGATATTCGATATCTGGAATCCGTACTTAAGCGAGGCGGAACGCGACTTGGTGCGTGCCGCGACCGAAGTATTCGGCAAGTATTATGCGGTGAAGACCGAATGAAGAACTTGGGTGCGGTGCGCGGTTTGCTCTGCGCCATGATGTTCGCGACCTTGGCCATCCCTGCCTTGGCAAGCGCGCAATGCACCGAGGAGCTCGTCGCGGAACTCAAAGCTTGCGCCCGCATCGGCGCACCCACTGAACGGATGGTTTGCTTTAACCAGCTCGCGGAGCGCGCAATGTCCCCTGCCATCGCCTCGCCCGGCTCGGCTGGCACTGCGGCCTCTCCTGTCGCGCCTCCGGCAAGGGCAATCAGTCCTAAGAAATCTTTCGGCCTCTACGCTGCGGAGCATCCCGCGCCGCCGAAAACGGAACCATCGCACATGGGCAAAATCGTGGTGTTGGGCATGAGCAGCAGAGGCCGGCCCACCGTAACACTCGAGGATCAGGAGCTATGGGAACTCGATGCCGCGGACCCGCTGCTCGCCGAGGGAAATTCGGTAACAATCACGCGTGGGGCATTCGGTTCCTTCATCCTGACCACCCCGACCGGCCGCGTGCATCGCGTACTGCGCCTTCACTGACCTAGCCGGTATTTAATGGCCGCCTTTTGGAGCGCCCGCATTGCTTCTTTGTATGTGGGTGGCCATTTCCTGGCCGTTCGCCCTGATCAATTCCAGCTCGCGCGCGTTCGCGCACATTTCTCGGTCGAAACGCGTTCCGAGAGAGGCTTCCACGCGGCAATATACGATTTGGTTGCCGCGGGTTTTCTGCTTATAGCCCGCAGCTTGCAACCTCTTGAGTTCTTCCTTGGTCACTCCATCCGCTGAGCCGGAGTCTGCTTGAGCCTTGGTAACGACCGCGGCCTTCGCATCGCCCGTGGCCTGCGGAGGCGTTGCGGAACTGGCCGGCGGCGGGTCAGCAAGAACTCGCGAGAACGCACCCATCGATAACAAGAATACTAAGCCGAGCGCGATGCGCATAAAGGGCACCCAAAAAAAACTGTGCTTCAGTCTGCCCGGTAACGGCTTGCCAAGCAATAAGAAAACGGCGGGCCGAATGGCCCGCCGAATTGAGGTTTTCCTCAGCTTAGAGACTAACTTTAGAACTGTGCCGTCAAGTGAGCAAAGAAGAAGCGGCCCAGAGTGTCATAAGTTCCCGGAAAGGTGTTGCCGTTGCAAGAACTCCCCGTCGGTCCCGATGAGATCGTCGGGCAATTGCTGCCAAAACCGCCGCCGCCTGAGTCAATGAGTGGCGGATTCTTATCCGTGATGTTGTTGACGCCGAGTTGCAAGCTGATTTTCTTGTACAAATTCAACCGCGCCGTTAAATCAAGGTAATTGTAGGCGGGGATGTGCGCGGTCTGCGGCAGGGCGTTGCCCGAGATCTGCGGATTGTTACTGGTCAGCTCCGAATCCGCTTTGCCCAGATAGCGCCAACGCACCGTGACGTCCAGTCCATCCCAGGGCGTGGACCAAGTCGTGTTGAACACATGCCGCCAAGAGGGGCTTGGCGCACCGCAAACAGCACCGAACAGAGCGGAGCAATTGTAGGAAGGTCCACCGGTCAGAGGCTGAGTCTGTAGGTCGATCAACCTGGTGCCTTCGAGGCTGAACAACAGTGAGCCGGCCACAGCAATCGGAATCCGATAGTTCATCTTGATGTCGATGCCCTTGGTCGACAAAGAACCGAAGTTGACGTTCGGATCTATCACGAAGCCATTCGGCGATCTCCATAGAGAACCTGAGCCATCGCGATGTACGGCGGCGCAGGCTGCCGCACTACCGGTAAGACAGTTCCCCAAGATTACATCGCCGCCAACAGGACCGACGGTGTCATTGACCTTGATTTCGAACCAGTCCACCGAGGTTGTGAAGTTCTCGATCCAGCGAGGTTGCAAAACGATGCCAAAGGAGTAGGTATCGGATTTTTCTGGCTGCAGTGCAGGGTTGCCGCTGAACTGGCCGTTGTACTGCGCGGCGGCATTAGGTGCGATGTGGCCGAATTGTGCCGCAGTGACGCCCATGGCCGCGCACTGCGCGAAAGTTGTACCGTTCGCGAGTACTGTGGCGCTGGCCGCGGGGCCCGTGCACGGATCGGTTGAGCCATCCAACAACACCGCTTTCGGAGTGAACAATTCACCGATGTTCGGTGCGCGCACCGCGCGCGCGTAGGTGGCGCGAAAGCGTGCATCGTGAATCGGCGCCCACTCGACGCCAGCCTTGTAGGTGTTGGTCCTGAAGCCTTCGCTGTAATCGGAGTAGCGATAACCCACGTCGAGTCCCAGGGAGTCCGCCCCGGGAACATGACTGGCAATTGGTAGGCCGAATTCCGTGAAGACCTCCTTGACCG
>JANYAD010000270.1 GCA_025355165.1 Gammaproteobacteria bacterium
AAGCTCACCTTGGCAGCGGCGCGCGCCGCCGCCGCGTAACTCTGCGCCTCGCCGGAGGCGATCTGAGCGGCATATTGACGAGCCAACTCGTCGTCCTTGATTGCGGCGGCACTGGGATCCTCGCGCACCGCGCTGACCGCCAGCACCACGGCGTCGCCATTGGCCAGGCCCAAGTTTTCATAGATCGGCTTTTGCGCAGGTTTCGGCGCCTTAAATGCGCTGCTGCGGATTTCCATGGGCACTTCTTGATCGGATCGTGCGATGAATTTCGGCGCCTGCGTGGCGCCCCCCAGGCTCTTCGCCACCGCATCCCACGAATCCCCGGCGCCCAAGCGTTTCGCGGCATCCGCCGCGGCAGCCGCGGCGAGCTCCGTACCCCGTTGCTTCTTCCACGCCGCGATCACTTCGGCGCGCACCGCCTCCAGAGACTTCTGCTGCGGCACCTTGTGATCCGTAGCCCGCAGCACCACGCCGCGGCCTTTTTCAACTTCGATAATGGGACTCAATCGTCCCTCGAGCACATCTTGGCTGAACGCCGCCTCGGTGATGGCCGGCACGTTTCCTAAACTGCCGCCGCCGCCGGTGCGGCTGAAGGTCGGAATGTCCTGCACCGTGAGACCCGCCTTTTTGGCTACCACATCGATGTCGGTGGCGTTTTGTAGCGCGGCATCTGCCAACTGATCCTGGGCATGGTTGAACAGACGCTCGGCTTCGTTGCGTTTGTATTCGACCTCGAGTTCCGACTTGCTCTGCTCGAATGATTTGATCACGGGCGGCTGAATGCCCTCGAGCTTCAAGATGTGGTAGCCGAACTGCGTCTTGATGGGACCTGTGATCTCATCGACCTTCATGCCGAAGGCGGCATCGGCGAAAGGCCCGACAAAAATCTTTTTCTCCGACCAGCCCAAATCCCCGCCTTGCACGGCTGAACCTGGGTCCTGTGAAAACTCTTTCGCCAATTTCGAAAAATCTTCGCCCGCTTGCGCGCGCTTCAAGATTCCTTCGGCTTTAAGCTTCACCGCGGCATCTTGCTTCGGATCGCTGACCGACAATAAAATATGCCGCACGCGGCGCTGCTCGAGTTGCTGGAATCGCTCCGGCGTCTTGGCCTTTTGTTCCTCGTAGAAAGTCTTGAGCTGCGCATCATCGACGCTCAGTTTCGAGCCCAACTGCGCCAAGCTGAGCTCCACGTAGCGCAGGTTCACCGTCTCCGGCGTCATGTACTGCACCTTATGTGCATCGAAATACGCGTTGATGGCCGCATCGTCGGGTATGGCGCCGGCCGCGTACTTGGCAGCGGACAACGTGACCCATGCCAGCTCGCGCTGCTGGCGTGTGAGGGCGCGAAATTCCTTCAGCTCCGTGGGCGTGGCGAAGCTCGATGCATTGAGCGCCGTGTCCAGTTGCCGCAGCTTCGCATCGCGGCGGAACAGCCCTTCGATTTCGGCAACCGAGCGGCCTTGTGCGTTTAAGACCGCGAGCGCGTGGGCTTGGTCGAACTTCCCGTCGACTTGAAATGCCGGGACTTTCGACATCTCCGAGAGCAATTCATTGTCGCTGACCCGATAACCCAAGTCGTCCTCACGCGTGACCAACGCCTCGCTGTTCACATACTCTTCCAATACCCGGCGTTTGATTTCGTTGCGCATGGCCTCGTCGAGCGGCGCCTTACTCTGGCGCTCGATCTGCGCGAGCTGTTGCTGGTAGGTTTGGCGCACCTCATTGGAGGCGATTTCGCTGCCATTGACTTTGGCGGCGTAGGTCGGCGCGCTCAACGTCCAGTTGATGCCCCAAAATACGAACACCAGCGCAATGGCGCCCAGCACCACGCCGGCCACCCACCCTTTAAGCTTGTCGTGAATACTTTGCAGCATGATCCAACCTCAGGTTCCAACTTACCGATTCACCGCAGCGCGGCCTTGAGGGCTCGCGCGGGATCACTTCAGGAAATGGCGGAGTGGACGGGACTCGAACCCGCGACCCCCGGCGTGACAGGCCGGTATTCTAACCAGCTGAACTACCACTCCGCTGTTGGTGGGTGCTGAGGGGATCGAACCCCCGACCCTCGCCGTGTAAAGGCGATGC
>JANYAD010000028.1 GCA_025355165.1 Gammaproteobacteria bacterium
CCAGCGTCGTCTGTGCGGTAGGCCGCACAGACGACGGCGGAAAGGTCTACGCTACCCGGCTTCAAGGACGCGATCCCGCGTCGCGATACAGGGTTAGTTTATCGATGTCGGGCTCATGAACTTCTCTATCCGCATGAGCGATCTGCCGTTGCGCCGCGAACTGCTGGGTCTGCTGGCATTGACGTCCATCATCACCACCGCCGTCTTCACCATTGCCTACCTGGGTTTCTCCCCACCGCTAGACCATGCCCTGTTGGCCCGCGAGGCGTGGATCGCCCTGGCCGCCGGTATCTTCTCCACCCTATTCGCATTTGCGCTGGTGGCGCGGGTCGCGCCGCACCTCTTGCGTCGACTCGCTTCGATCGCCGAAGCCGCCAACCGCATCGCAGTGGGCGATGTCTCCAAAATCAGCCTGGATGGTTGGGCCAAGGATGAGATCGGCGCCTTAGCCCGCGCGTTCAACGTCATGGTCGGCGAACTGAGCCGCTGTCGCGCGAGTATGATCATTTGGTCGACTCCGAAAAGCGCAGCTCGAGCACTTGGTTAAGGACCGCACTCTGGACTTGGAACAAAGTCGCGAAATGTTCAAACAGATGGCCGAGAGCACCAACGCCATTCCCTTCACGCTCGATCTCATTCGCTGCTGCTTCACCTATATCGGTACACGCGGCATCGCGGAGTCCGATGTTCCCGAGCCTGATTGGAAAGCGCCCGGGTCCCTTGATATCGTCATACCCCGCGCCCAGAACGCCGAGCTTCGACAACGGCTGGATGAAACCGTGCGCGGCCCATTCGAATTCGTCAGCAAGTTGATCCGCCACGACAACCGTCGTGCCGAGATGCGATGCACCGGCACCTGTGAAATGACCTCGACGAGCAAGGTTCTGCGTGGCTTGATGCTCGACATACGGAACTGCGCCGCATGGGGCGGGAATTGGCCGCAGCGCAAAAGCTCGAGTCGGTCGGCCGATTGGCCTCTGGTGTCGCACATGAGATCAATACGCCGGTGCAGTTCGTCGCCGATAATGTTGAATTCCTGCGCACCTCGATCGGCGAGCTGGCCACGGTGATTCAAGCATACCGGCAACTCCAGCACGCGGTGGCCGCGGGCGTTGACATCGATGCGGCGGCACGCACTGCGGCCGATACGGAGCAAGCAGTCGACCTCGATTACATATTGGAAAACGCCCCCCAGGCGGTACAAAGTTCAATCGATGGGCTGGGCCGCATCGCCACCATCGTGCGTTCGATGAAGGAATTCGCTCATCCCGATCAGGCTCAAAAAACTTTTGCCGACTTGAATCAAGCAATCCGCAGCACTTTGGTCATAGCCAATAATGAGTACAAATATGTGGCTGACATCGATGAGCGCTACGACGACTTGCCGCTGGTGCAGTGCCACTTGGGCGAAATCAATCAGGTGGTCCTCAATTTATTGGTTAATGCCTCGCATGCAATCAGCGACGTCGCCAAGCACAGCGGCGTGCGCGGAAAGCTGTCGGTACGCACGCGTCTGGACGGGGACATGGTGGAGATTGCGATAGCCGATACGGGTGGCGGAATTCCCGAGGGCATCCGCGACCGGGTTTACGATCCATTTTTCACCACCAAAGAAGTCGGAAAAGGGACCGGGCAGGGACTCGCCCTCGCCCATAGCACCATCGTGATCAAGCACGGCGGCACGCTGCGCTTCGAAACCGAATGCGGCAAGGGCACGACATTTTTCGTTCGCCTGCCCGTCACGGCGTAACTCAATATGCCTTGCTGCCGCGGCGTCTTAACGGACTTGGATCGCCCGCGGGTACGCAGCCACTTCAAGGGCCCGCTGCCTATACTCCAGGACTTCTGGTGTTGAAAAACGTGACGGGCCTGATCGAGCCATCGGCGTTTTTTGCTACATTCATGCATCCATGAATACCCCGCCCGCCCCCCAGGATACGCGTCGCGAGCTGCAAACACTGCTGGCCTCGCGCTTGGCTCTCATCGTGGTGGAATCGCGCGAAGAGTCGCGAGTGCTGACGCTGGTGCGGGAAGCGAGCCTGCAGGTGCGTCAAGGCCGCGGCTGGGGCGTGTTTCAATGGACAGTGACCGAGGGTCTGCAACGCATCGATATCGACATGGGGGGTCCACAGCGCACGTTGGCCGATCCGCAACAGCTCCTGAAACATCTCAAAGCAACCTCGATGCCGGGCATCTATGTACTGCTCGACTTTCATCCCTACCTTAAGGAGCCGGTGAATGTGAGGTTGCTCAAAGACATCGCCCTGGGCTATGAGCACGTCGCCCGCACCGTGGTGTTGATGAGCTACGAAGTCACGCTGCCCGAGGAACTCGAACATCTTGCAGCGCGCCTGCATCTGACCCTACCCTCGCCCAATGAGCGCCTTGTGATCGTAACGCGCGTGGTGCGCGAATGGGCGGCAGCCAATCCGAGCAAGCCGATACATTTGGAGCCCGCGGTCGTGAAAAGTTTGGTGGAAAATCTCAACGGATTGTCGGCATCCGATGCCGAACGCCTCGTGAGGCACGCTATTTTCGATCACGGCACATTGACCCTGTCGGATTTCCCGGAAATGCTTACCGCCAAGTACGAGCTACTCAATCGCGGCGGCATCTTGTCGTATGAGCCGGCAACGGCGAAGTTCACCGATGTGGGCGGCATGCAGAAGTTGCGACACTGGCTAAGCACCCGCAAGCCGGCCTTCGATGGCACGGCACCGGAACTGGATCCGCCAAAAGGCGTCCTGCTGCTCGGTGTTCAAGGTTGCGGCAAAAGTTTGGCCGCGCGCGCCGCGGCGGGTATTTTGGGTGTGCCGCTGGTGCGCTTGGATTTCGGTGCGCTTTACACCAAGTGGCAGGGCGAATCCGAGAAGAACTTGCGCGACTCGCTGCAATCGGCCGAAGGGTTGGCGCCGTGCGTCCTGTGGGTCGACGAGATCGAGAAGTCGCTGGCTGAAGGCGGCGAGGGCGATGGCGGCGTATCGCGTCGGGTGCTCGGAACCTTTTTGACTTGGCTCGCTGAGCAGCGCGAACGCATTTTCGTGGTCGCCACCGCCAACGATGTCAGCTCCTTGCCACCGGAGCTGATACGCAAGGGCCGCTTCGATGAGATTTTCTTTGTCGACCTGCCCGGGCGCGATGCGCGCGCGGAAATCCTCGCCATTCACGCTCAGAAGCGGGGCCTCACCTTGAATCCGCAAGAGCTGACCGCGCTCGCCGACCGTTGCGAGGGATTCTCAGGCGCCGAGATCGAACAGGCCATAGTCGCAGCCCTGTACAGCGCTCATGCGGCCAAGCAGCCGGTTACGGCCGCGATGATCGCGCGCGAGATGCAGGCGACGCGGCCGCTGGCCATCGTCATGGCCGAGAAAGTGGCCGCCCTGCGTGCCTGGGCCAGCGGGCGCACGGTGTCGGCCGACTGAGCAGACCCACTGTTGCGCCCCGCGGCGCCAGGTGCGAGTTGCGCCCATATGGGCGACAATACGCCACACACATATAAAGAGTACCGGGGGTTCCGTTGACTCACGCAGCAATCGTCGGCTGGGGCAAATGCCTGCCGCCGTCCATTTTAACCAATCAAGACCTGTCAACGTTCCTGCCCACCGATGATGAATGGATCACCACGCGCACCGGCATGAAAGAGCGGCGCATATCGCACGTTCCGGGCATCGAGTTGGCGATCACCGCGTCTCGCCGTGCCCTCGACTGCGCGGGCATGCTGGGTAAGGACATCGAACTGGTGATTTACGGCAGCTGCAGTAACGATGAGACGGTTCCCAACAGCGCATCCGGCGTGCAGCAACGCATTGGTGCAGCTTCCGCGGCGTCGTTCGACGTCAACACCGCCTGCACCAGCTTCATGTACGGTCTGTCGATCGGCTCATCGATGATCAAGAGCGGCATAGTCAAAAATGCGCTCATCATTGGCGTCGAGCTGATATCGCAGTACATGGACTGGGACAATCGCAATGTAGCCGTGCTTTTCGGCGACGGCGCAGCGGCCATGGTGCTTCAGGAATCGCAGCATGAGAGCGGCGTTATTGCCGAAAAGCTTCAGTGCTATGCGGATTCGCGGCAAATTTTGCGCGTGCGCGGCATGGGCACCATGTATGCGAATCTCGGTGTACAATTCGGCCAAACCCGCTGGGACTTTGACGGCCAAGAGATCTTTCGCAAGGCCGTGCAAGGCATGAGCGAGGCGAGCCTTGAGGTGATGCGCCGCGCGGCCGTAACCATGGACGATATTGCGCTGGTGGTGCCACACCAGGCAAACTTGCGCATCATCGATGCGGTGGCGAAGCGCACCGGTGCCGGCGCCGACAAGCTGTTTTTGACCGTGCAGAAATACGGCAACATGAGCTCGGCGACTGCGCCGGTTGCGCTGGTCGAGGCGGTGGAGGAAGGCCGCGTACCGCCCGGAGGTTTGGTATTGATGCCGGCGTTCGGCGGTGGATTGACCCTGTCCTCGCACTTGATACGCTGGGGCGAGCGCATCAAGCCACTGCGCCCCAGCGAGGCGGAGTTGCCGCCCAGTGACAAAACCGCATTGCAGCTCGTGAATGAAATCCGTGCGAACAAGAAATTGGGTGAAGCCGAGGCGGCGCGCTTCGATACGTTGCAGTTTGCGGAAAATCGAGCCGACTCCCCGGGCTGAAGAAATGCTGTACGCCTATTCTTGAGTTTGGTTCAGAATGATCCCTGTTCAAGCTATCAGGGGTAACGTTCATGACTGATTCCGGTGATGGTCTAAGCAGACGTGATTTCGTTCAAGGTGCGCTGTCGGGCGCCGTGTTGGTGGCCTCTCCAGCGGCGACGTTCGCGGCGGCGGGCGAAAATGCGAACAAGGCGGCGGTGCTCGCGCAGATCCCGAAAATGCACGCCGACAACGTGAAGCGGCTGCAGGATTGGATTGCGCTGCCCTCGATCGCGGCCGAGAACCGCAATTACCCGCAAGGCGCCGACTACATGGCGAAGCTTGCCGAGCAAGCCGGATTCACCGGCGTGAAGCTGATACCCACATCCGGTAAGCCGGGCGTGTTCGGCCGCATCGACTGCGGCGCCAAAACCACTCTCGCAGTCTATTTCATGTATGACGTGAAACAGTTCATTGCCGAAGAGTGGAGCGCGCCACCTCTGGAAGGGCGGCTCGTGCCAAAGCCGGAATTGGGCACGGTATGCATGGGCCGCGGTGCGGTGAATCAGAAAGGACCGCAGAACTCCTTCTTGAGCGGCCTCATGGCTTTCAAAGCCGCCGGCAAGAAGTTGCCGGTCAACTTGGTGCTGGTCTGCGAAGGCGAAGAGGAAATCGCTTCCCCGCATTTTGGCGAGATCGTGAACAGTCCCGAGGTTTTCCCACACATGAAAGCATGCGTCGGCGTCATGCTCCCTGACGCAGGCCAGGGCTTGGATGGCAGCGTGGAAGTGGCAGCCGGCGCCAAGGGCGTCGTGGAACTGGAACTGGTGTCAAGCGGCGAGAGCTGGGGCCGGGGCCCGAAGAAGGACATCCATTCGAGCCTGGAAGCGCAAGTGGACTCCCCTCCCTGGCACTTGGTGCAGGCGCTCAACTCGTTGGTGGAAAAAGACGGTCACACACCCGCGGTCGAAGGCTTCTTCGAGAAGGTGAAGCCGTTGTCCGAAGTACAGAAGAAAATGGTGCTCGCCTACGCGGCAGCCGTACCGGAGGCCACGATCAAAGCCGAATTCGGGGTCGATCATTGGATACATGATCTGAATTGGCAGGACTCGTTGCTGCGCCTCTTCTCTCAGCCGACCATCAACATCGAAGGACTGGTCGGCGGCTATACCGGACCAGGGGGCAAAACGGTGCTGCCCCACAGAGCGGTGGCCAAAATCGACATGCGCCTGGTGCCCGACATGACCGCGGCGGATACCCTGGCCAAACTCAAAGCACACTTGGCGAAGCACGGCTTCGCGGACATCGAGGTCAATATGAGCGGCGGCTACGATCCCACCCAGACGGATCCTGACAGCAGGTTCTTCAAGGCGGTGCTCGCGACGTTCACCAAGCTCGGAACTGCGCCGCTGGTGGTTCCCCGCAGTCCAGGCTCGTGGCCGGGGTATCGATTCACAAGTCCGCCGTTGAGCCTGCCGGCCGGCGGTTTCGGGCTGGGGCACGGCACCGGTGCACATGCGCCGGACGAGTACTACTTGATCGACTCGAAAAACCCAAAAATTGCGGGGTTGGACGGCGCGGCCGCATCATTCGTCGAGTTCTTATACGCCATAGCCTGATCGACATCGTCAAAGCCGGCGGCGTTGCCGCCGGCCTCGCGCGGCAGCATACAATGCCGCCATGAACCAGCCGAAACATACACTTGAAATGTGCACGCTCTCTGCGGAGGACGTGCGCACCTGCGTGCGCGTGCTGCGCGCGGTCGAGGCCGATCGATCGCACCTCGCGAATCTTGGCCTGGATGAGCGGCGCGAACTGCTGATGCTTGCCGGCTTGGTCGCCAAGCCCGAGCGGCACGATGTGACGCGGATGGCAAAAGCATTTCGGCGCGCCAAGCGCGAGGTGACCAAGCAACACGACCGCCAGATTATTGAGAGCGCGGGCCTGCGCATTCAGCGCCGCTCGAAAGTGTATGCACCCCTGCGGCTTGAACGGCCGAAGCCCGACACCGCCGTTGACGTGAAAGAATTCCGTCAGGAGCGCAACTGCTACGTCTGCAAGAAGTCCTTCTCCAAGATGCATCGCTACTATGACTCGATGTGCGAGCCGTGCGGCGAGTTCAACTACGCCAAGCGCGAGCAGACGGCGGACCTTAGCGGTCGCTACGCACTGATAACCGGGGCTCGGGTCAAGATCGGTTTTCAGGCGTCATTGAAGCTGCTGCGCGCCGGCGCGCACGTCATCGTTACCACCCGGTTTCCGGTCGATGCCGCCGCTCGGTATTCGCGGCAGCCCGACTATGCGCAGTTGCGCCCGCGCCTGCAGATTCACGGCTTGGATTTACGCCATACGCCGAGCGTCGAACTCCTAGCGCAGTACCTGGTGCAACGGCTGCCGCGGCTTGACTACATCTTGAACAACGCCTGTCAGACGGTGCGTCGGCCGGCCGGATTCTTCCAGCACCTTCTGGCGCAAGAAAGCCAAACGATGGCCGCACTACCCCAAACTTGGCGTGATTCACTCGCGAGCCACGAAGAGTTGCGGCGTAGCCTTGCAGCAACCAGCGCACCTCACAACCAAGAAATGGCGACAGCCGGCACCATAGCGTCGGGCGTCGGGCTCATGCAGAGCGCGGCACTTTCGCAGCGCCGCTATCTCGATGAAGACTACCGCTGCGGCGAGGGGCTGTTCCCCGCCGAACAGTACGATGAAGATCTGCAACAAGTCGATCTGCGCGAGGTCAATAGTTGGCGCTTGCGGATGCACGAGGTGGCCACGCCGGAACTCCTCGAGGTGCAGTTGGTGAATGCCATCGCGCCGTATGTCTTAACGGCCCGCTTGAAGTCGCTTATGCTGCGAACTAAAGGGACTCACAAACACATCGTCAACGTCAGCGCGGTTGAGGGGCAGTTCTATCGCACTACAAAAACCGAAAAGCATCCGCATACCAATATGGCGAAAGCGGCGCTCAATATGATGACCAGAACTTGCGCCTCCGACTTTATCAAGGACGGCATCCACATGAATGCAGTGGACACCGGCTGGGTCACGGATGAGGATCCCGCCGCGCATGCGGCACGCAAGGCGGAGCTAGGTTTCTCACCGCCACTCGACATCATCGACGGCGCTGCCCGTATCGTCGATCCCATTTTCGCAGGGCAAAGCAGCGGCGAGCAGGTATGGGGGCAGTTTTTGAAGGACTATAAACCCGCGCCATGGTAGCCCTCGTCATGCAACGGTCCCGACCGCACGACAGCGGCGCTAAATGGCCGCCAACGCATACAGGTGCATTACGTACGATAAAGTCGCATCGGCCATACCTTGTACGGCCGGGTTGCTCGATTCGATGACGTAGTACTCATCCGGTGCGTGAGCCCGGCTGCCGTGCCCCGTGCCAAAATGGCCGGCGGGGAGGCTCACCGGCGCACCCGTGAAAATATACCCGGGCCAGGAACCGGCGAGTCGGGGCGACAAGCTAATGGGCATGCCCTGCTGCTGGTAGACCGCGGCAGAGGCCTTGATGAGCGAGGAATTCTCCTCGGTCTGGGTCGGATCGTATCCACCGGTGATTTTGACCTCGATGTCGCCGTACCCGCGTTTGGCCAAATGCGCCTTAAGCTTGGCTTCGCAATCGGCGGCCGTCTGATCGGGCACCAACCGTAAATCTAATTTTGCGGTGGCCTTGGACGGCAGGATGGTTTTTCCACCGGGCCCGGTATAACCGGCAAACATTCCTTCGATATTGACCGTGGGCTGGGAGGCCAGCCGCTCCATCGCGTCGCGATAGGAAAGGTCGCGTAGCCAGTGCTGGACCCCGAGTAGCTTTTTCACGTCGGCTTCGCTGTTGTGGGCCACCTGCTCGGCGATCAGTTGCTTCTGGCGATCGGTAAGGGGCTTCACGTGCTCGAACCAGCCGTCGATGGCCGGATCGTTGCCGTCCTCCGACACCAAGGTAGACAGAGCCTTGACCATGTGCCACACCGCACTGTCGAGTTCTGCTTTATAGCTCGAATGAATGTCGTCCTTGGAACCGCGTCCCCATTTTTCGGTGGAAGCCACCAGTTCCACCTCGACCGCGCCTTTGGCGCCCAGAGCGATCTGTACTGAGCCCTGCGGCGACTGTGAGGCGAACGGCATGAACACTTCATGGCATTTCGACAAAGCCTTCAAGACTTCCGGCTGATGCACCACCTGCGCGAAGTGCGGTGAGGCTATTTCCTCTTCGCCCTCGGCGATGAGCACGATATTCACCGGCGACTTTCGGCCCGCCGCTTTCAGCGCGTGCAAAGCGGCGAGGAAGGTCGCCTCCGGTCCTTTTTGGTTGATGGCGCCGCGTCCGATCATGACCTTGCCGAATGGCGGCCTGTCGACGATGGCGCCTTCCAGTGGCGGAGAACTCCATTCTTTGGGGTCGAACTGCTTGACGTCGTACATGAAATACATGCCGACCGTGCGCTGAGCCCCCGCGTCCAAGGTTGCGAACACCCCGGGTTGCCCGTCGGTCTTGATCACCTTGGCGCTTTGGAAGCCCGCGTCTTTCAGCAGCTCGATCATCAACTGCGCACCTTCCGGCATATTGCGGTTTTCAGCGGCGATAGAAGGCAGGGCTATCCACGTTTGCAAGCGCTTGATGGCTTCGGCGCGCTGCCTTTCGATAGCCGCACGAACCGAGGTTAAGTCCCCGCCGTACATCGACTTGTCCGATTGACCCGCCGCACGGATCAGCCGCGGCATGGCAAGGGTCGCACCGGCGGCAGCAGCCGTCATCAATAATCCCCGCCGGTTAAGATTTACCGTCGTCCCATCACGCATGTTTATCCCCATGAAGTTGTCATTCACCCAAATCTAGCATCAGATACCGAGCGGCTGCACGCGTACATCGACCTCGAGCTTATGGCCGCCGCCGCCGACGATCACGCCGCGAAGCGGCGACACGTCACCGAAGTCCCGGCCCCACGCGAGCGTGACGTGATCCTCTGCGACCAGACAATCATTGGTGGGGTCGAAGTCTACCCAGCCGAGCGGCGGGCAGTACACCGATACCCAGGCATGCGAAGCGTCCCCGCCGATCGCCGCCTCCCCTCCCTTGCGCACGGTTCTGATATAGCCGCTCACATAGCGCGCCGCCAGTCCCCAAGAACGAATGCACGCAATCATGAGATGCGCAAAATCCTGACATACGCCGCGGCGTGTTTTCAAGACATCCAGTATGGAGGTACGATTGGTGGTTGATCCCGGAGCGTACTTGAACTCGCGATAAATCTTGCCCATGAGCGCATGCGCCGCCGTCGCCACCGAACAGCCCGGCACGAAAATATCTCGCGTGTACTCCTCGAAGGCGAGCTTGATGGGCACATGGCCGGAACGCATGCGGAAGCGGCAGGCATCGAGATCCGCGCCGGACATGGGCGATGCATGGTAGCTCAGGCGATTGCGAAGCGCGTCCCAGGGCTCGGCCGCCTCTAGCGGCCCTAAGTAGCGCGCAAAGATCTCCACCTGCATCTGCGCCGTGACGGCCAACTTATTGTGGGCGCGATCGTATTCCAGGCGCGCGATCCCATTGCCGAACGCATCGATATCATTGCGCGTGAAACTCGGTTGCGGGTCGAGCTCGATCGAGTGCGTGAGACAACGCTGAAAGGCGAACTCCCGAGGCGTTAGGTGCAACAGATGATGTGAATGCACCACATCGCCCTTGTACTCGTAAGTCGTGGCATGCCGCACCGCGTAACGGGTCATGCGGACACGGCGCGCGAATCGAATTCGAGGTGCGAAAAATGTTGGGAAGTGAGCTGATCGGAAAGCTGGGCGGATGCGGACATCAGATCGGTCAGGTGCCGCGCCAGTATGAGCCGCGGGCCCGTTGCTAAGCCGATTTCGCCGCCCAGATTCGTGTACTTGAATGCCACCAACTTCGACACCGCCTCGTAAAGGGTTTCCTGCGGCTTGGAGCCCAAGGATTCGGCCACCTCGATAAGCAAGGTGTTGATGGCACGCCATTGGAATGCCAGCGCGCGGGGGTTTCGCTCGTCATAGACCAGCAGATCGATGGTGGTGTCCCACACCGGAGGCGCGCGGTAGCGTGTGCGGTAGGTTATGGCGCTGTCGCCGATTTCCAATATCCACTCGAGCTCCTGGCGCAGCGGCGTACCCTCGCTACCCAAGCGCCGCGACAGCAACTCCGCCAGGAACTGCAAGCGTTCCAGCCGGCGGCCGATCATCATCAGGCGCCAGCCGTCGTCCTGCGTCATGTCATCGAGGGCAAACCCGGCAATCGCCGCCAATGAGAGCAGCAGGCTATCCAGGGTTTCACGCGCATCGCTGCGCGCCGTTTCCGCCCGCCGAAAGTCCCTTTGCAGAACCGTCAATGCGCGCCAATTCTCACCCGATAAACTGCTTCTCACCCGCGCCGCGCTTTCGCCCAGTCGACTAATGTCGCCGCGCAAGGTAAAGCGCTTTTCCGGATCGAAAACCGCCGTGGATCCAAAGTGCTTGCATATCTCCATGGCTTGGCCACGAAACGGCAGATTGCGCCGCAGGCCCAAGGTGGCTCGCAGCAATCGCGTCTTATAGTCGCAACGCTCGGCATAGCGGCCCATCCAGAACAGGTTCTCGACCAGCGTCGAAGGCAGTTCGTGATGCCGGTGCACGGTGCGATCGGCTCTCGCGATGGGGGCCGTGGCCTCCTCCGAAGCTTCTTCGGAATCGCACAACACCCAAATATCCTTACTGCCGCCGCCGCGCTGCATCGATACGATCTCGGCGTGCGCGTCGGATGCGAATCGCGCGAGACCGCCCGGCATGACGCGGTAGCCATTGGCGGTGGCAATGGCATAGACGCGAATGCCCAACGCACGCGCGGAAAATGTATCGGCGTTTTTCGTGTACCACACGGGCGCTTGGGAAAATGCCAGATGTTCTTGGGCGACAAAGGCATGAGGTCGGGCGCGAATGCGCGCGATGAGGACTTCTCGCTCCTCGTCATTGAGGTCGCTGCCGAATATGGGGCCAAGTTTTTGATTCGGGTACGTCGGTTTGATCACCAAGCTTGAGAGGTTGGCGATGACATAGCCGAGGGCTGGTGGCTCGCCACACCACCAGCTCGCCACCGAGGATAAGCGCAGCTTCTCGCCGATGAGCGGCTCGGCCAGCGGCGGCAGGAAACCCAGCCACGCCGCCGATTCCAACACGCCGCTTCCCAAAGCGTTGTCGAGTGTAACGTAGCCTTTGCGGATGGCGCCTAGCAAGCCGGGAACACCGAGCGCCGAATCGACTCGCAGCTCCACCGGATCGCAGAAATCATCGTCGAGCCTGCGCAGGATGGTATGCACGCGCCTCAAGCCCGACAGCGTCTTCAAAAACACCTTTTCGTCCCGCACGGTCAGATCGTGTCCTTCGACCAGCGGGAAACCGAGCTGCCGCGCCAGATAGACATGCTCGAAATAGGTCTCGTTGAATGAGCCCGGCGTCAGCACCACCGCCAACGGCTCCTCTTCGGCATCGCGCAGCAGCTCGTCCCGCAGCGCCGCAAAAAAAGCACCCAGCGGCCGCACGTCCATCGCTTGCGCCAGATGCGGGAACGCACGCCGAACGATCTGGCGATTTTCCAGCGCATATCCCGGTCCGGAGGGCGCCTGGGTGCGGTCGGCGATCACCCACCAACGCCCATCGGCGGATCGCGCCAAATCTGCGGCATACATAGACAGCCATCGATCCCCGGGCGGAGTAATGCCGGTGCACGGCCACAAAAAGCTGGGATGGCCGAACGGGATTTCGGATGGCAAAGCGCCCTGCGACAGCAGCTCCTGCTTTCCGTACAGGTCGATGAGCACGGCGTTCAGCAGCTTGGCACGTTGCGCGACGCCCGCCTCAATCGTCTGCCACTCTTGCGCTGAGATGAGATACGGCAGCGGATCTAAAATCCACGGGCGGTCGCGTCCTTGCCGATCGGCATACACATTATAAGTGATGCCGTTCTCGACGATCATGCGGCGCGTGTATTCGGTGGCACGCCGCGCCGCCCGCGCATCATCTTCGAATATGCCCTCGACCAGCGGGTGCCAGTGGCTCCTGACTTGGCCATGGGAATCCAAAAGCTCATCGTAGCGATGCGGGTCGCTGCGGTAATTGCCGAGACGGGGATCCTTATCGATGATTGCGCAAGTCCAGCGTGAAGGGAAATTCTTCGCTCGGGCTGGCAGGCTCGATGCTCATGGGCCCCGGCGTGTGGCCGATTCGAAAAAATCTCGCAAGGCGCCTGCTCTCTGCCTCAAACGAATTGACGGGAAGGGTTTCGTGGCTGCGGCCCCCCGGGTGCACAACATGATACTGGAACCCGCCTTGCGAACGCTTCATCCAAGTGTCGACTATATCGAATGTCAGCGGCGAGTGGACACCGATCGTCGGATGCAAGGCCGACCAAGGCTGCCAGGCGCGATAGCGCACGGCGGCCACGAACTCACCTTCGCGCCCCGTCGGCCGTAGCGGGATCGTGCGGCCATTGCAGGTCATAACAAAGCGATCGGGCACGAGCCCGGTGACTTTAACCTCGACGCGCTCCACCGAGGAGTCTACGTATCGCACCGCCCCGCCCGCCGTCCCCTCCTCCCCCATCACATGCCACGGCTCGAGTGCCTGACGCAGCTCAACCACGGCGCCCCGCAGCGACACCTCGCCGAGCTTGGGAAAGCGGAATTCGAATTGCGGCGCGAACCAGCCGACATCCATCTCGAAGCCCGCCATTATTTGTTCTTCGATGACCTCCGAGAAGTCCTCAAGAATAAAATGCGGCAGCAGGAATCGGTCATGCAGCGAGGTGCCCCAGCGGGTCAAGCGCTCCGGGGCATAGGGTTTGCGCCAGAAGCGCGCCACGAACGAGCGGAGCAATAGCTGCTGAACCAGGCTCATGCGTGCGTGCGGCGGCATTTCAAAAGCACGCATTTCGAGCAACCCGAGCCGGCCGGTTGCGGTGTCAGGAGAGTACAGCTTGTCGATGCAAAACTCGGCGCGATGAGTATTGCCGGTCACATCTATCAACAGATTGCGCAGCAGTCGATCCACCAGCCACGGCGCCACATCGGTTCCAACCTTTGGGAACTGCTTGAAGGAGATTTCAAGCTCGTACAAAGAATCGTTACGCGCCTCGTCCACTCGCGGCGCCTGAGAGGTAGGTCCGATGAACAGGCCGGAGAACAAATAGGAGAGCGAGGGGTGATTGTGCCAGTAGCAAATCAGGCTTCGCAGCAGATCGGGCCGGCGCAGGAATGGAGAGTCTTGCGGCGTGGCCCCCCCCATGACGATGTGGTTGCCGCCGCCCGTTCCCACGTGGCGGCCATCGATCATAAATTTTTCGGACCGCAACCCGCTGTTATGGGCGGTGTCGTACAGATGCGTAGTAAGCGCCGTCAGAGCGTCCCAGCTCGCGCTTGGCTGCACATTCACTTCGATGACGCCCGGATCAGGCGTCACCTTGAAGTTTACAATCCGCGGATCTTGAGGCGGCTCGTAGCCTTCGATGATCACCGGTTGAGCCAAGGCTGTGGCGCTGGCTTCCACCGCCGCGAGGATCTCAAGATAATCCTCAAGCGCTTGCGTCGGCGGCATGAACACGTACAGCACGCCATTGCGCTCCTGCACACAAAGCGAGGTCCGGATGACCGGCTTCCCCTTCTCTGCCGCGGCCACCGCTTGCGCTGCCGCTGAGGTGTTCTCGGTCGACCAGGGTGTCTCGAGCGCGGCTGAGTCTTCGCGAGCGGCTGCCGCTGCGCCCTTTTCCGCCAGCTCGTTATGGGCTGCGAGCTCACCAAACTCATCAGTTGGGTCGGCCGAATACACATACGGAAAGTCGATCGGGCTGACCGCAGGGAGTGAATCCAGGGGCAGGCGGTAGCCTATCGATGAGTCCCCGGGAATCAGATAACAGCGCTCGCTGCGCAAAAACCAGCCGCTGCTTTCCCAGGCAGCCTTATCGGGCAAGCCGGCTGGCGTACCCCGGGCAAGGGGCAATATGTATCCCACCGCGGCGCTCAAATCGCCGCCGAAAATGCGCGCCAAGCGTGCGCGTTCGAGCGGATCAGCGAGTTTCGAATTAAAGACATCGACGTTGGCCGGCAGCTTGCGCTCCCGCAGGAGGTAACTAAAAACGTCCTCGAACGCCGCAAAGACGTAGTGGGGCGAAACTCCTAAGCGAGCGGCGATTGCGTGCAAGAGCCGCGGCGCGTTGGCGGTGGCGCCCGCATAGCGCTGCGTTTCATCGGCGATTAGCGCACCCTGCTTCCACATCGGCTCGCCATCTTTGCGCCAAAAACAATTCAACGACCATCGCGGCAACTGTTCGCCGGGGTACCATTTGCCCTGGCCGAAATGCGCGAGGCCAAGCGGTGCATAGCGCTCTTTGAGCTTGCGAAACAAGTCGGCGGCTATTTTGCGTTTGTTCTCGCCGAGCGCCTCGGTATTCCACTCCGGGGCTTGGGCGTTTTCGGCGGCAACGAAGGTGGGCTCGCCACCCATGGTGAGCCGCACGTCGTCCGCGAGCAATTGCGCATCGATGCGCTTGCCGAGCGTATCGATCATGACCCATTGCGCCTCCGCATACGGTTTAGTGACGCGCGGCGCCTGCCATACCCGCTCGACCCTCATGGCGTACTCGAAGGTCGTCTCGCAATGATCCACCACGCCAGAAAGCGGCGCGGCCGACTGCGGATCAGGCGTACAGGAGAGCGGGATGTGGCCTTCGCCGGTAAGCAGGCCCGAGGTTGGGTCCAATCCGATCCAGCCGGCACCCGGCAAATACACTTCACACCACGCGTGCAGATCGGTGAAATCATGGGTAGGGCCGGACGGCCCTGTTGCAGGTTTCGTATCGGCCACCAGCTGAATGAGATAGCCGGATACGAAACGCGCCGCCAGCCCCAGGTGGCGCAACAGTTGAACCAGCAGCTCGGCCGAGTCGCGGCAGGAGCCGGAGCGTTTGGCTAGTGTCTCTTCGGGCGACTGCACGCCGTGTTCCAGTCGGATCACATAGTTAACGTCGGCAGCAAGACGCTGGTTTAAGTCCACCAAAAAATCAATGGTAACCCGAGGCCCACGCGAGATGGCCGCCAAGTAACGCGCGAATAGAGGCGTGGCAAAGCCGATATTCAGAAACGGTGCGAGTTCGCGTTTCTCGGTAGCTTCGTACTGGAACGGGATTTTTTGTGCGTAGGGTTCCAGGAAAAAATCGAATGGATTCTGCACCGCCATCTCCGCGGTCAAATCCACCTCGACCTTGAGTTCTCGCGTCGAATTCGGGAACACCACGCGCGCCAAATAATTCGACAGCGGATCCTGTTGCCAATTGATGAAGTGTTCAGCAGGCTTAAGCTTGAGCGAGTACGACAGGATGCGGGTTCGGCAATGCGGCGCGGGCCGCAGCCTAATGATCTGCGGGCCCAAATTGACCGGTCGATCGTAGCGGTAATGCATGATGTGATTGAGCGCTACGTGAATCGACACTTAAACCTCCGGCGGATAGACCATTCTACGCGGATCCCCTCTGGGCGCCGCGATGTTGATCGATAATCGTGTGAATGAAACGCAGCTTGCGGATGGCGGCTGGGGACAAAATGAACGGATAGCTGTCGGGCAAGCCCAAGCCGCGATTCAAGTTATTCAAAACATAGGTCAGCGATAGCCACGACTCGATCATGACTTCGAAGTCACGAAATTGCGGGTTGAGCGGATCCGGCGGCGGATGCATGCTCGGCTCGTCAATGCGTTTGGGCCGCAGCGCCAGCCCGGCGGCGCCCGCTGTTTCCAGCGCATCCACCATATGTAGATAATGAGCCCACGATTCCGCCCAGTCTTCCCAAGGATGCATGGTGGCATAGGCGCTGATGAAATTCTTCTCCCAACCGGCCGGGGGGCCTGTCCGGTAATGCCGATCCAGCGCTTGTTGATAGTCCGCTGTTTCATCGCCGAACAGTTCGCGGTAAGCAGCCTGGTGGGTGCTGCCGGCGATCAGGTTGTCCCAGAAATAATGCCCGATCTCGTGACGAAAATGCCCCAAAAGGGTGCGGTACGGCTCCCGGTGCAGGGTGCGCTCCTTTTCCCGGTGCACGTCGTCCGCTTCGGCGATGTTGATGGTAATCAAACCATTGTCGTGGCCCGTGAGCACGCGCTTCGCATCCCCATCACGGGAGTCCTCGAGGAACTCGAAGGCGAGCCCGGCACTGCCATTGTTCTTGGGGACGACGGGAAGCGAGAGACCAATCAGCGTATAGAGCATTCGCCGCTTGGCGACTTCAAGGCGGAACCAGGCTAGGCGATTGCGTTCGCTCGCCAAGCCCGGGATGATTTTATTCAAGCGGCAGGAGCAGCAAAAATCACTGCATTCATCGGCAGTAACGACCCAGTTGCACACGCTGATCAGATCGTAGTTCGCGCATAGGCGATAGCCTCGCGAGTTGGGTGCATCGAGTTCCGACCTCCATCGCCCATCCGCGCGCTGAGTAAGCGCGCCCATGACCCTCAGATCGGGCAGGAACGCCAGCGCATGGCCGCAATTCAGGCAACGCACGTTCTCGAAAAAGATCAAATTCTGACAGTGCGAGCAGTGAAAGGTCTTCATGCCGCTTGCGATATTACAGAAAACCGGAGTCCCGCGGCGAAGCCGTGCCGCGGGGGTTATTGCGCGCACCGCCTACGCGGGTTTGGCAGGAATTCCTACGAGAGCCCGCATTTCGGCATGCCATAAACACGTGGATGGCGAGTAACCGACAAAAAATGGAGCACTTGCGTGAGCGAGCGCCGGGACAATCCAACCGCATGAAAATCCGTTTCGGATACGAACTGGTGTATTCATACCCGCAGCCGGTTCCGATGATTTTCATGTTGCATGTGCACCCGAGCCGCGCAGCCGATTTGCTGCGGCCGGATCGTATGGGCATCGATCCCAAGGTTCCCATCGACGCTTACACGGATCTATTCGGCAACACGTGCACTCGCATCGTTGCGCCCCCGGGAACGATCCGCATCACTGCAGACGGCCTCATTGAAGACAGCGGGTTACCTGAACCTGCTTTCGAGGAAGCCCAAGAGAATCCGGTGGAGTCATTACCGCACGAGACACTCATGTATTTGCTCGGCAGTCGTTACTGCGAGACACAAATGCTCATGGATGAGGCCTGGCGCCTCTTCGGTCACTTGACTCCGGGATGGTCGCGACTCCAAGCGGTAATGGATTTTGCACACCAGCACATTGCATTCGGTTACCACTTCGCCCATCCCTCTAAGACGGCGTTTGAAGCTTATTCGCAACGCCAAGGCGTTTGCCGCGACTTCGCGCACCTCGCCATTACGCTACTGCGATGTCTCAACATCCCCGCTCGTTATTGCACAGGCTATCTCGGCGACATCGGTGTACCTGTAACCGATGCCCCGATGGATTTCGCAGGCTGGTTGGAAGCTTACGTTGGCGGCGCGTGGCACACCTTCGATCCACGCAATAACCAAAGGCGCATTGGCCGAATCTTGATTGCCCGCGGGCGCGACGCGGCCGATGTTGCCATCAGCACCGGCTTCGGTCCAAATTACCTGCAAGTATTCAAAGTGTGGACCGACGAAGTCAAGAAGCAAAGCGCCGCCGCACAAGCTTACAACTAGTCAAAATCGCAACGACAGGCAGCTCAGCCCGCCATCCATTTTTCTGAATTCCGACATGTCCAGCGGCTCTGTTCGATAGCCGCGAGCGCTCAGCATATCGGCCATGGCCGGATAGCCCGCGGCTATCAAGACTCGGCCATTTACCACGATGCAGTTCGCGGCATAGCTTTCGTGGTCCGCGACTTCCAGAAACTCCCCTTTCTCGATGCCGCACACGCGCCGCAACTCAGGCGCCCCGACGAAGCGGCGCTCTCCCAGGTACGAAATCCCGGACTTCAGGTGTAGAAATTTTTTCTGAGCGCGCAAATCGAGGATCGATGAGGTGTACGCGTGGCGAGAAAGGATGGCGCGTAATTGCGCCGCCCCGTCCTCATTGGTTCGCGCGGTGTGGCCGATAAAAAAGTGCTCATCGACTTGACAGACATCGCCCGCGTCCAGTGTGCCCGGCGCCTCGATGACTTTAAGATTGCCTCGCAAGCGCGTGAGCAGGGCCGCGACCGAGGACACCTCGCCGCGCCGCGATTCTGCGCCCGGACGAGCTACAATCGTGACTCGAGCCGCGATCAGCGCGGTGTCTTCGACGAACGTCCCGTCGGGGCAGCCCTTTTCAGCGGGCATTTCATGGAGGGTGACGCCGCAATCCCGGAGGGCTTGGCAGTATGCCGCGTGTTGCAGAAGCGCCTTGGCCACATCAGGACGGCCCTCGCCGGAACTGGTCAATCCGAGCGTGTACTCCTCATCCGGCGGGCGCACTATAGCATCGTGAAAATGCATTGGGCCTTGGATTCGCTTAAGGTAGTTTGTCGTTACCCGGGTCAACGTTGGTAAAGCGGGCGTTGCCGAGGCCCGTGCCCATCGTCATGACGCCCCAATGCCTGACATCGCGCATAAAAGGCGATTCGCTCAAGCCTTGGACTACCGCATCGTTGTGCATCAACACCGTCACCTTGTGTCCGTCGAGGGCGGGAATCGCCTCGCGCAACAATTCGGGCAGATTGAAGTTTTTATGTTCCCAGTCCCCTGGCAGATTCTGTCCGCCTTTCTCGATCGAGCCGTCCTCGCGGATGATCCCCGGGCAGCCGATCCCGATAAAAGGCGCGAGGCGCATGGCGTCCTCGTCTGCGCGCTTAATCAAAGCCTGTAGCATGCCGACCAGTCGTTGTACGGCCTCTTCCCGGTCCGGTTCGTCATCCGCATGGCGCCACAGATCGGAGCTCCAGACCCGGCTCTTCGATAAGTCCGACGCTTTGCGCAGACACATTTCAACAATTCCCGCGCGAATGTTCGAGCCGCCTATGTCCACGGCAAGAATTGCGTCGTGGCCTGAGAAAATCCACGATGGCGCCAGATGGACACATCCGATCAGGCCCGCTTCGTCGGGGTCGTGGCGGATGGGCTGAAGTTGAACCAATTGCTCGGCAGCCTTGAGGAGCACGCCGGTCCGGCCGATTGCCAACTCGCCAATGCGGCTCGCCCGCAGGCCGCCGCCTACAACGATGCGCTCGGTTCCGCGCCAGTCTTTGAGCCGCATGAACCGCCGGATCACCGCGGCGAACTCTTGGGCAAACGCTTCGATCGTTCCCAACACCACGCCGGCCGCTTCGGGATCTCCCTCCAGGACCAGCTTGTCGAGCTTCTTCTTACTGATATCGCTGCTGGGGACATCGCCGATCGGATCTCCATCCACCCGGCGCATGCTTTCTCGCTCGTCTTCGAGCAGGGTGCGGAATGCCCGAGCGCTGGCCCGATCGCCAATGAAACCCTCGCTGTCCCGCAATTGCGCGTTGTAAGTGTCAAGATGCACGGCAGCGAGATCGGCCAGGCCATGGCCTGCAAGATTGGACGACAGTTCTGTCGTGCGCGTCGACATATCAAGGCAGCGTAACGTAAAAAACATTGCGCTGCTCGGAATGTGGTCGGTCACAGCCATGGTAATTTAACGTAGGATAGCGCCGATATGCGTGCGGTTTGCAATCATGGGCAGTTCGCGCCGGTGAGTTCGCGTACCGCGCCTCTCATGTCGAGGATTTGATTCCCGCCAGCACCACCGAGTGTCCCAAGTGCGGCTTGATACAGCATTGCGGGCTGCGGACTCGCTATGACAAAGTAACCTGTGTGCGCTGCCTCACGCCGCTGTCTCACGCCGCAGTCAAGAGCCTCGATGCGACGCTTGCCTGTACGATTGCGCTGCTGTTGCTGCTGATTCCGGCGCTGTTTGCGCCGTTCATGACGACTTCTATTTTCGATGCCACTCGCACCAGCTATTTAATCTTGAGCGGCTTGCCCTTATGGCAGGAGGGCTGGCCCATACTCGGCACCCTGGTGTTTCTCTGCATCGTGGCGTGCCCCTGCTTCGATATGCCTCGCTCGCGGCAGTGCTCATCATCATCCGCGTGGGGAGAAAGCCCGCGTGGCTGGGGGTTGTTTTTCGTCTCAGCAACGCACTGCAAACCTGGGCGATGCTCGATGTGTTCCTTTTGGGGGTCGCGGTGGCCTACGCGCTTATTACATGCATCATTGTTGGTGACGGTGGATGTGGGCATGGGTTGCTTCGTCGCCGCCGCCATCCTCACACTGATCGCCAGAGCCACATTGGATGCATCGCGTGCTTGGCAATTGATCAAAACCGATTTTTATTGCGGCGACGGCCGAGCGGCGATCGCTTGTGCCACTTGCGGTTATTGGATGCCGCAAGAACAGCAAGGGTGCCGGTGCGCGCGCTGCGCCGCCATCGTCAGGCGCCGAGTGCGCTTCAGCCTCTCGCGCTCAAGTGCGCTGCTGCTTGCGGCCGTTCTGCTGTATCTCCCGGCGAATCTTTATCCGATTGCGACGATCCCCATCGATTTTAAACCCACCTCCTACACCGTTTTGGGTGGCGTCATCGATTTGGCTCAATCCCGCCTGCTTGGATTGTCTATCTTGGTATTTCTCGCCAGCTTTACCATTCCAATGCTGAAAATGGCGGGGCTGACCTGGTGCGTGACATCGACGCTTCTGGGATCGAAGAAGCACCTGGTCGCGAAAACCCGCGTATATCGGTTGGTCGAAGAAATCGGCCGCTGGTCCATGGTGGATCCTCTGATCCATCGCCTGCTTCGTGCCGCTGCTGCACTTCAATGGCCTGGTCAACGGGCGCGCGGAGGCGGCGGCCACGCCCTTCGCCGGCGTGGTCATTTTGACCACGCTTGCGGTGCAATTTTTTGACCCGCGGCTTATGTGGGATGCGGCCACGCGCTCATGACGGAAACGACGGAACCGGATTTGCCTCACAGCCGACGACGCATAACGCGAATGCCGGGCCTTGTCTGGGCGGTCCCATTGGCGGCATTACTCGTGGTTGGGTATTTGGGGATACATGCGTGGGCCGAACGAGGCGTGATCGTCACCGTCACGTTCCATCGTGCAGCGGATGCGCGTCCTCACGACACCAAGGTTTTGTATCAAGGCGTCGAAGCGGGCGAACTGATCAAAATTCTGCCCAATGAGAACGGACGCCGGCTCGACTTCAAGTTGCGGCTCATTCCCGCGGCAAAACCGGGCTTGAACAGCAATGCTCGCTTTTGGTTGATTGGGGGCTCTCCTAATCTGTCCGACATCAGCTCGCTCAAATCGCTGTGTCCGGAGTTGCCATCGGCTATGCCCCGGGCGAGGGAGGCGAACCCGCCAGCACTTTCGACGGCTTGGAAACAGCGCCGATCGTATTGCCTGGCGACAAAGGAACGCATTACCGCTTGATTGCGCGCACGCTCGGTTCGATTCGCGAAGGATCCATCTTGCTTTTTCACGGACTGGAGGTGAGCAAGGTGGTGGAAAAGACTTTCAAGGGCGAGGCTGGCTTCGAGCTCGACGTATTCATTTTTCAACCATACGACTCGCTGATCAAATCGCAGACACGATTTTGGCGATCATCGCCCCTGCGTTTTTCCCTCAACGGTGGAGGGCTGAACGCAAGCCTCGCGCCCTTCAGTACATTCCTGTCGGGGGGCATCGGCCTGGATCCGCCCGCGGAGACAGAAGGCGCACAAAGCCCTGCGGACTCGCAATTCTCCCTCTACCCCTCGCGCGAAGCGGCTCGCGCAGGGTTGTCGGGACCGAGCGTACCGTACGACTTTATTTTCGACGGCACCGCGGGCACGTTGGATGAAGACTCCGGCGTCACGCTTCTCGGTTTTCAGATCGGTGAGGTGGAAAAAGCTCGGCTGATATTCGATGACAAGACCGGAAAACCCCGTACCCGAGTCACGGCGTTGCTTTATCCGGCGCACCTCGATCTGCCCGTCACGGCAACGGCATCGACGCAAGCGCTGCGTTCCGCCACGGACGCCAAGCTGCACAAGCTGCTGCGCCTGGGTTATCGCGCGCGGCTGGAGCAGTCCCCGCCATTGGTCGGAAACCTGTCCATCGCGCTGGTGCAGGTCAACGGCGCCGCGCCCGAGGATCTGGTTTATCAGGGCGCGAATCCGCGCATCCCGAGCGTGACCGGGGATGCCGGTATCGAGGAAGTCGCGTCGCAGGCGAATCAAGTGTTGAGCAAGATTAATCGAATACCGATCGAGCGGATTGGGGAGGATTTGCGCGAGGTGGCGAGCCGCATGCGAAGCCTGGTCGCCAGCCCGAAAATGGAGGAAGGCGTCGCGCACTTGAACAGCATACTCGGGGAACTCGACCAGACCCTGGCGCAGGTGCAGCCTCAAATCGGTCCGCTGCTGACTAAATTGAACGAAGCTGCCTCACAGCTTGCGGACACGGCGACTGCCGCGCGGCAACTTCTCGGCGGCGAGGCCGGCGGCCAGGGCGAAGGCCTGGCCGATGCCATCGGACAGCTCACACAAGCGGCGCGGTCCGTGCAAGCGCTGGCGGATTATCTTAGCCGGCATCCCGAGGCTTTGATCCGCGGCAAGAGGGCACCATGAGGGGCAGTTACTTTTCCGTGCGTCTCATTCTCGCAGCCCTGCCGCTCGCATTGCTGCCAGGGTGCCAAAGCGCGCCTACTCGCACTTATACCTTGTACGCCATTCCGGTTTCCGCTTCGAAGGATTACGCCGGACCGGCCTTGCGTGTCGACTCGGTGCACATGCCGGCAGCGCTTGACCGAGCAGAAATCCTGCTCGATGTTTCCTTAGGCGAACTGAAGATCAGCGACTTCGATCACTGGTCGGCGCCCTTGGGAGAAATGGCCAGACAGGTCATCTCCCAAGATCTGATCCTGCGATTACCGGCGGGCAAGGTCATATTTCCGCATTTGCATAAGCCCAGCGGCGCCCTTGGAATTGCGCTCGAGATCCTGAGCTTTCGAACCGACAACGGCAATGCGCAACTCACGGCCAGTTGGACGATCCTGCCGCCCGCCCCCAATAGCGCGCCACGGGGAGGCATCGCCAGCTTGAGCACGCCCGCCTCCAACAGCGGCGCCTTGGAAACCGTGCGCTCGCTCAGCGCTTTATTGGGCCAACTGGCCGACCGCATCGCGGCGGATCTCTAAAGAGCACCTTACACCGGCAGCTTCTGAATAATTTCGGTCAAGCGCTTAAGGCTCAACCGGCTTGGTCAAGTGGGAGTCGAATCCATTATCATCACCTTGGTCTCTGCCGGTGATCGCCACCCGTTTAGCGGCCGAATGCGGATGCGATTGGCGTATTCACGACTCGCTCGCGTACTTTTTTTTGGCAATCGAACTATTGATTCACTGCGCGTGTGATCGGCTACAAATAGAATTCTAAAGCGGTCCGGGCTGGTGTTCTTGCAGCGGCCGCGGAATCTTTCCGATCGCTTCCGTTGGCAAACCACTGCCACCCACGCGTATTCTCGTGTTGCGAGTGTTACGCGAACGGCTGACCCGCAGGGTTCGGCCGTTGCCGAGCCGCTACTGGACCGAGTCCTCCATGCGCCTGTCCGCATAACGGGAACGTCGTTCGCCTTCCGTCGGCGGCGAGGAAATAAGGACGGTGGCTTCGCGCCGGTCTTGCACCCGCCGGTCTTCGTGATGTCGATAGTGACACGAGCACTGCGCAGAATCGCAACCCGTCACGGGCACCTTGGGCGCCTGATTGGAGAGCCACCGCTGGCCGTTCAGTTGACAGACGACCTCGCAGGCACAGCGGCCGCGCACAATCGATACGGCGTGCCATGGAGATTTCTTCGGCGGGCCCGACGTGCTTTTTTCCGCGACAGGCCTCGGTAGCTTGATGACCATCAAGGGCCTGATGAAACATAATGTTTTTAGCATGAATGAATTCCGTAGGTTGCCTGGTCCGCTTCGCGCTGCTGTTTGCAAGCGGTGTTGATGAGCGCTGCGCACTCCTTCATACCACTTCGTAAATCATCGTACGCTGCTGCAAAACCGCTATCAATTGCTCGGAAATTTTTGTCGGGAGGTTGCGACAGCCGGTGTTGCGTGAGTACTCAGCGCCGCAATTACCCGCAACATAATGAGTTGAAATTGCGCGATAAGCGGCGCTTCGCCGCTTATAGTTCAATGCGATTCGAGGCTAGTATCCCGCCGCTTGACCATCGCGCCGCGAATCACTCGCAGCGACGTATCCCTCCACGGCCGGATCTCCCAAGCGCCAGATGAATTGCCCCGCGCCGAAATCCTGATAACTGTCTTGAATCACATCAATCTGATGACCATACGCCATCAGCTCCCGCGTCGTCGCGCCCGCCATGGCCGCCTCGACGTTGATCGAAAGGCCTTGATTAAATCGCCATCGCGGCGCGTCGCAAGCCGCCTGCGGTTGCTGACCGTGCACCAGCATGCGCACCAGCGTCTGCACATGTCCCTGCGGCTGCATATTGGCGCCCATCACTCCGAAGCTCATTTGCGGCAACCCGTCGCGCGTGAGAAAGCCGGGAATGATGGTGTGAAAAGGACGCTTCCGAGGCGCGACGCAGTTGGGACTCGTCGGGTCGAGCGAGAAAGCGTGGCCGCGATTTTGCAGGGAGAGTCCCCACTCCGGAATCACAATCCCGGAGCCAAATCCCATGTAATTGCTTTGAATGAAACTCACCATCATGCCGCGCTCGTCCGCCGTGGTCAGATAAATGGTGCCGCCTTTGTCCGAATGGCCCGTATCGAACACTTGCGCGCGTTTGCGGTCGATGCGCAGGGCGCGTTTTTTAAGATAATCGGGATCGAGCATTTGCTCGACCGTGAGGCGCATGGCGCTCGGATCGGCCACATGCGCATAGGTATCTGCGAAACCCAGCTTCATCGCTTCGATTTGCAAATGCAGGCCTGCCGCGCTGTCCACCGCATGCGCAGCCACGTCCAGATGCTGCAAGATGCCGAGCGCAATGAGTGCAGCGATGCCCTGACCGTTCGGCGGAATCTGATGCAGCCGATGGCCATAGACTTCCATGCCGATGGGCTGCACCCACTCGGGCGAAAAGGCTGCGAAGTCCGATACGCGCATGGCCCCTCCGTGCCGAGCCGCATGCGCCGCGGCGGCCGCGCCAATCTCGCCGCCATAGAGCGCATCGCCACGCGTTTCGGCGATCGCCCGCAGCGCACGGGCCGCGGCGCGAAATACAAAGCGCTCGCCAACGCGAGGCGCGCGGCCGTTGGGCAGAAATGTTTCGGCAAATCCAGGCATGCCTTTGAGATCCGGGACAGCGGCGGCCCATTTTTGCTGAACCACCACCGGAACCGCATAGCCGCGTTCGGCGATTTCGATGGCCGGGGCCAGCACATCGGCAAACGGCAACCGACCAAATCGCTTGGAAAGCTGCACCCAGGCCGCCACGGCTCCTGGAACTGTCACCGAGTCCCAGCCGCGCATGGGCGGGTACTGCGCCTCGCCGTACTTATTCCGAAAATACTCACAAGTCCACGCCGCCGGAGCGAATCCCGATGCATTGAGGCCGTATAGCTGCGTGCCATCCCACAAGATGCAGAAAGCGTCGGAACCCAAGCCGTTGCTGCACGGCTCGAGAATGGCCATCGCGGCCGCCGCGCCGATTGCGGCGTCCACTGCATTGCCCCCGCGTTGCAGCAAGGCCAGGCCCGCTTGGGCGGCCAGCGGATGAGACGTCGAGACGATATTGCGGGCAAATACCGGCAATCGAATGGACGGGTACCCCGCGTTCCAATCGACGTTCATTTGCCGCGCCTTACTCGGCGGGCGCGGGAGCGGTTGCGCCTGAGGCAGGACGCCGAACCAAGAAGCACAATGGAATCATCAGCACGCTGAGCCATGCGGAAGCATAGAACAAGTCCAGCGATGACAAGAGATAACTTTGGCCGATCATGGTTTGCGTGATGGCGCCCGCCGCACCCTGGCCAGTCATGCCCAACTGATGCAATTGCCCCAGTGCCTCTTGATAAGCCGGCGAGTACTGCGTCACCACATCGGCGAGTTGCGACTGATGCAGAGTTTCGCGGCGATCCCAAAACGTGGTGATGAGCGAGGTCGCGAAACCGGCGGCGGTGATGCGCAGGAAGTTTGAAAGACCCGAAGCGGCAGGCACCTTTTGCGGGGGCAAACCATCAAAGGCGACCGCGAGCATGGAGACGAAAAACACGCCCATGGCCAGACCCTGCACCAATTGCGGAGCTACGAATACCAAATAGCTGGAGTCGGCGGTAAGGTTTGCGCGCATGAAATAAGAAAACGCGAACAAGGCGAAGGAACCGGCCGCGAGCACGCGCGCATCGAATCGGCGCAACAATTTTCCCATCATCAGCGAGGTCAGGATGGCAGTGATGCCGCTCGGCGCGGACACGAGACCCGCCCAAGTGGCGGTGTAGCCCAAATTGCTTTGCAGCCAGAGCGGCATCAACACGACGTTGCCGAAGAACACCGCGTAGCCCAAGCACATGGCGAGCGTACCGAGGGCGAAGCTGCGCGATTTGAACAGGCTCAAATCGACGATCGGATGATCTTCGGTCAGTTCCCAGATCAGCCAGGCCACGAAGCCCACGACGGTGACGATGAGCAGGGCGACGATGACCGTAGAGTTTAACCAGTCGAGATCCTTGCCCTTGTCGAGCATAATCTGCAACGCACCTACCCAGACGAAGAGCAACGCCAGACCGATCCGGTCGATGGGTATTTTCCTGGTCGCAGTCTCCTGGGACTTCAGATTGGTCCAGCACATCCACACGCAGAACACACCGACGGGCACGTTGATGAGAAAAATCCACGGCCAAAAATAGTTGTCCGAGATATAACCGCCCAACAGCGGGCCGGCGATCGGCGCCACCAAGGTGGTGATGGACCAGATGGTTAAGGCCGTGGTGCGTTTATTGGGGCCGAATACATTGATGAGCAGCGCCTGACTACCCGGGATCATCGGTCCAGACATGGCTCCCTGCAGCACTCGGAACGCGATCAGGGAAGGCAGGCTCCAGGCGAGCCCGCACAACAATGACGCGATGGTAAAAAGCGCCACCGAAACCACGAAGGTCCGTACCACACCGAACCGCTGCATGAGCCAGCCGGTCAAGGGCACGGACACCCCGTTTGCGACCGCGAACGAAGTGATGACCCAGGTACCTTGATCGACGCTGACGCCTAAATTGCCCGCAATGGTGGGGATCGAGACATTGGCAATGGAGGTGTCGAGCACCTGCATGAACGTGCCCAACGCCAGCGCCACCGCGGTGATGGCTTTGCGCCCGCCAGCCAAACTCGGCGCGGCCGCACCGCCGCGGGCTGCCGGCTGGCCCGCACCGGTCAAGGCGGGGGCATTCGTGCTCACGGACGTGCGGCTAACAGCGGCGCGGTGGCGCCCGCGGGCGTTTTGCGGCCGAGCTTCGCCGGCTCGTTCGGGCGAGGTCCCGCATTGTCCCTGATGATGGATGCAATTAGCGTATTTACAGCGGGATCATCGCCCGCACTCGGCTGCTTCGGCAGCGGAACATTACGCACCGCGGGTGACATGAGGGGGCCTGACGCATGGTGCAGGTCGACCCGTACGGTGGCGGAGAGCCCGACGCGCAGCGGATGCGCCTTAATTTCGTTCTCATCGAGAAGGACGCGCACCGGCACCCGCTGCACGATCTTGATCCAATTGCCCGAGGCATTCTGCGAGGGTAGCAGCGCAAAGGCATTGCCGCTGCCAGCGGCGATGCCGGCAATTCGCCCGTGATACGTGACCTGGTGTCCGTACAAGTCGGTGCGCAGCGTGACGGGTTGGCCGGTGCGCATGCGCTCGAGCTGCACTTCCTTGAAGTTGGCCTCCACCCACACATTGTCGAGCGGCACCACGGCAAGCAGCGGTGTGCCGGCGGCAACCCTCTGCCCCACCTGCACCGCACGTTTGGCGACGACGCCGCTAACGGGTGAGTCCAACTCCGTTCGATGCAAGGCCAGTGCGGCGTTGCGCACCGCGGCTGCCGCCGCCATGACCTGAGGATGAGTAGCAATGGTGGTGCCGTCGATCTGTGCCACCGTCTGGCTCAATTGATCGCGCGCCGCTGCGACGTTGGCACGCGTACTGGTCACGGCATCGCGTGCATGCGAGAGTTCTTCGGCGGAAATTGCGCCGTCCTCGATTAAGGTGCCGCGGCGCTGCAAATCGTCACCGGCGGTACGAGCGGCTTGCTCGCGCTGCTCGATCTGCGCACGCAACTCTTGACCTTGCGCAAACAGACCGCGCACTTGGCGCACCGCCCGCGCCAGATCCGCCTCTGCATTCTGTTCGCCGATTTTCGCATCCGCTGGATCGAGCTGCAGCAGAGGCTGGCCCTCTTTGACGAGCTGAGTATCGTCCACGTTCAATGACAGCACCGTACCGGGAACTTCGCTGGTCACCTGCACCACATCGCCGTTGATGTAGGCATCATCGGTGCTTTCGAAATACCGTGCATCAAAGAACCAATAGCCCGCATAGCCTATGCCGCACAGCAGGATCACGGCGCCCAAGCCGAGCAACCCTAGCCGGCGTGCACGGCTGGGGGCCGCGGGCTTGGCAGCGGCAGCGGATTCAGCCGAGGCAGCTGATGAAGAGGGATCGTTGCTTTCTTGGCTCATGGTATTGCTCGTGTCAAAACTTGATCGGAGTTGGGTGAACGGCTGCCTCGCGCAGCGCGAGCATCGAAGCTGCCGCCGATGGCGAGCAGCAGAGTCACGCGCGCGAGGGCTTGATTGGCGACGATGTCGATCATGGATTGGCGCGCAGCGAGCACTTGGGTCTCTGCATTGAGCACGGCGAGATAGCTGGCGAGCCCCGCGCGATAGCGCTCCTCGGCGAGCTTGTACGCCGCTTCGTTGGCTTCCAAGGTCTGCTGCTGCTCCACTCGTTCACGGGCCAACGCGTCGATACGCGTGAGTTGATCTGCCGTTTGCTGCACGGCGCGCAGCACCGTGTCGTTGTAGCTATCGATCGCAGAGTCGAGTTTCGCCTCGCTGCTCATATACTGCGCCTTGAGACGGCCGCCATCGAACAGAGGCAGCGAAATCAAGGGGCCCGCGCCGTATCCGGACGCATCACCTTGCACCAAATTGTGCAACCCGAATGCCGCGAGTCCCACCAACGCCTTGATGTTAATGTCCGGATAAAACGCGGCTTTGTCTGAGAGCCGCTGGGAGTCCGCGGCTTGGATGCCGAGACGTGCCGCGAGCACATCCGGCCGGCGCGCCAGCAAGTTGATGGGCAACGCCGTCGGTATCGGCAGCGCGGCATCGAGATTCAAGGAGGGACGCTGTATCAAGGTGTAGCCATCGGCACCCTGGCCAGTCAACACGGCCAGCTGGTGAACAGCAAGATCCGCCGCGGCGTGTGCCTGATCGCGCGCCACGTGGGCCTGCGGCAGCTGGCCTTCGGCTTGCCGCAATTCGAGCTTGGTATCAAGCCCGGCGGCGATGCGGCGGCGCGTGATCGCCAGGATGTTTTCTCGCTGCGCCGCCGAGCGCTCCGCGATATCGGCCAGGGCGTTTTCGCGATGCAGCTCGATATAGGACTGCGCGATCGCGCTGGCGAGCATCAGCTTGGCGTTTTCTACGTCCATCGCCGCAGACTGACTCAGGGTCTGGGCCCGATGCACCGCGTTTGACTGCCGTCCCCAGAAATCCAGATCCCAGCTCAAGCTTGCGCCCGCCTGAGCCATCGCAAAGGTGTGTCCGGCGAGCGGCGGCGGAATGATGTAATTCTGGGGTGCACGCTGATACAACGCGCTTGTATCCAGGCTGGCACTCGGCAGTAGCTTCGATTGGGCTATCTGCGCTCGCGCTACGGCATCGGCTAGGCGCGCCTGCGCATCGGCGAGGCTCGGACTGTCTTTTAGCCCTGCAAGTATCAAGCGGTCGAGTTGCGGATCGTCAAAGGAATTCCACCAGCCATCAGGAGCCGGTTCCACCGCCACGCCGCTCAATCCCACCCGATTACTTTCCAACGACCCCGGGTGCGCGGACTCCTTCGGCGGCAGCACACATCCTGCGAGCACGAGGCTGCCTAGGAGCACAGACGCGATGCTCAACAGAGATTGGTAAGTGGTCAGCTGATAATACTGCTTAGACATAGCGTGCCCGGTGATTAGAGGTTGAGATGCCGGCTGTGTAAATTAGGGAAAAAGCTTTCACACTTACGGCTTTAGCAACGGTGGATCAAAGTGAGCCCCTAAGCGACCGAGTCGCCACCGCTGTTGCGCTCACCCTTGCGCGATCTCAAGTTCACCCTAAAGTAAGCAACGCACACGACAAGTCCCGCAAAAATCACGAAGAACATGAAGGCTTGACTGATGCTCATGTGCAGTGTGCTCCCCGCCACGTGCAGTGCGCCGGCCGGACCGCATTGGCTGCCAGCACCGCTGGCGGCGCGCTCGTCTCCCGAAGTGCCGGGGCAGCGGTGGCATTGAACTCGAAGCTTTCTGCCGTCTCTGCAGCGAGCGTCAAGCCTTCAAGTGAATGATGCTCCTTCGAGCTCTTCACCATCATCATCGCCAAGGTCCAACACCACAGGGCCACCGCAATAAAGCTGCCGCCCGGCAACGCAAATACCTCAAAATCAAATTTAGAGCCGGCGCTCTGCCACCCACCGGCAGCCCTCGCCGCAACCGATTCAATTAATTCCTTCAAGTCCCTCTCCTTCCCCGATTTCGC
>JANYAD010000061.1 GCA_025355165.1 Gammaproteobacteria bacterium
CTGAAAAATCGATGCCAGTAATAAGCCTTGGCGACCGGATCCCACGTCCAGTTGGAAGTCTCGGTGTCGGTGAAGATGATGCGGGTCCCGAGGTATTTCTGGTCGGTGTCGCTCCATACGTAAAAATCGCGCTCCGGGGAACCGGCCGGCGCGTGTCGCGCAGCCTGAAACCACGGATGCTGATCGGAGGTGTGATTGATGATCAGTTCGGTGACTACCTTCAACCCCAGCCGGTGCGCCTCGCGCAGCAGGGTGCGAAAATCATCCAGGTTGCCGAATTGCGGATGCACGTTTTGATAGTCGGCGATGTCGTAGCCGTCATCCTTGAGCGGCGAGGGATAAAACGGCATCAGCCATATGGTATTGACCCCTAAGTCGCGGATGTACTCCAGTTTGGAAGTAAGACCTTTAAAATCGCCGATACCATCATCATTGGAATCAAAGAACGACTTGACGTTCACTTGATAGATGACGGCATCCTTGTACCACAGAGCATCATCGGCATTGATGCCGGTGACGGATGCGCTATCGAGCGCTGCCAGTTGAACGTCGTTCATACGAGGTTCATAGGTAGTAGTCAAAATCCTGCTCGCTGCGCACGCGCCGCCGCACTCTGAAGATGTGGGCGGGTGCGCGCTGCGGCTCGAGCAACACGTAGTTGTACCGGCCGCGCCACAGGTAGCGCTGATCGCTCAGCAAATCGTGCATTTGAAACGCCTGCGAGGCATCGATCTTCAGTGCATCGAGGTCGAGTTCGACCCAGCCCGATTGGGCGTGGTGAGGATCGAGGTTCACCACCGTTAGCACAGCATTGCCGGAGGCCGCATCGATTTTCAGATACGCCATCAATTGATCATTTTGGATATTGCAAAACCGCAGGCCGAAAGCGGACTGCAACGCGGCGTTTTCTCGCCTAATTCGGTTCACCCGTGCAATCAACGGCGCCAGGCTGTCCGGCCGCTGCAAGGTCCAATGCCGCAGTTGGTACTTCTCCGAGTCGAGGTACTCTTCGCTGCCCGCCTCGCGCGGTGCGCTTTCCATCAGCTCAAAGAGCGGGCCGTAGATGCCGTAGTTACCTGACAACGTCGCCGCGAGAACCAGCCTCGAGGCATACATGGGGCGCAATCCGGACTGCAAGTGCTCCGGCAGGATATCGGGCGTATTGGGCCATAGGTTCGGTCTAAAGTACTGTCGGCCTGGGTCTGAATTCAGTTCGATGAAATATTCGGTCAGCTCATGTTTGCTATTGCGCCACGTGAAGTAGGTATAAGACTGAGAGAAACCTAGCTTTGCCAGACGCTGCATCACCTTAGGCCGGGTAAAGGCTTCGGCCAGGAAGATGAGATCCGGGTGTTCGCGCTGGGTGACGTTGATCAGCCATTCCCAGAACGCGAAAGCCTTGGTATGCGGGTTGTCGACGCGAAATATCCGGACCCCCCGTGCAATCCAAAAATCCACGATGCTCTTGAGTTCGTTCCACAACGCACGCCAGTCGCTGGTTTCAAAATCAAACGGAAAGATATCCTGGTACTTCTTTGGGGGATTTTCGGCGTATTGAATCGAGCCGTCCGCGCGGCGTTTAAACCATTGCGGATGCGCTTTCACATAAGGATGATCCGGAGAGCATTGAAAGGCGATGTCCAGGGCAATTTCGATGTCCAGGGCGCGCGCGGCCTTGAGCAGCGCGTCGAAGTCCTCGAATGTGCCGAGCTGCGGAAGAATGGCTTTGTGCCCTCCTTCGGCCGAACCGATGGCCCAAGGACTACCGACATCTGCGGATTTGGGCGTCAAGCTGTTATTCGCGCCCTTGCGGTTGACGCGCCCGATCGGATGGATCGGCGGAAAATACAGCACATCGAAGCCCATCTGAGCCACGTAAGGCAAGCGCTTTTCGACATCCTTGAATGTGCCGTGAACCGCCGCCTGCAAGGCGGCCGAACGGGGAAACATCTCATACCAGCTGCTGAATGCAGCGCGCTTGCGCTCGGCCACGAGTTGCACTGTGATCGTAGCGGCCAAACTTCGATCCGAGTAGCGCCCAACGATGGCGGCGCGCGCCGGATCAAGCGCCAAGGCTTTTTGCACGGCGATGTCCGCGGCGGGGTTCCTGGATTTCTCAATCAGCTCGGAGGACCACTCCTTCAGAACAACCGCATCGCTGCCTGTGGCCCGCGCCGCCGCCTCATCGATCAGTGCGGCGCCCGCCTTGAGCGCGATGAGAATGTCGTTCCTGTCATCGCGCCGATCAAAATCACGCCGCCAAGATTCGAAATGATCCACCCACGCCGCCACGGTGTATTGATATGGCCCTGCCAGGGGCGGTGTGAACTGGGCGCGCCACACATCGTTGGCAAGCGCCTGCATAGCGGTCTCGAACTCCGCAGCTGCGGATCCTAGCGGTTTCCAGCGCAGTACCACCCTGAGCTTGTCGTGCCCATCCGCGAAGCAATGGGCTTCAACCACGACGCTCTCGCCGGCGATTCGTTTGCCCGCAAAGCGCCCGCCGTCGACCATGGGTATAACCGCGTCAATCACGGCACGGACACGGCCTTCCGGGATCGGAGCGGTGGCGTCCGAGGCGGGCGGGGCCGCAGCGGCCTTGCCGGCCGATACTTTGCGCTTTGAACTAGCCACCGGCTTCCCAGCGCAGCACGATCGTGGAAAGCGGCGGAAGATTGAGATTAACCGAATCGATGCGTCCGTGTGATCCCACAGGCACCGACTCCACGCCGCCGAGGTTCCCCCAGCCGGAGCCGCCGTAATCGGCGGCGTCGGTGTTGATTATCTCGCGCCACATGCCCCGCAGCGGCACGCCCACCAGAAAGTTCGAGCGCGGTACGGGCGTGAAATTGCACACCACCAGCAGCGGCGCGCCCGCCTCGGCCGGCTTTCGCAAAAATGCCATGACGCTCATCTCCGCATTGCCGACATCCACCCATTCAAACCCTTCGGGCGAAAAATCCACTTGATGAAACGCCGGCTCGCGCTGATAAACGCGATTCAAATCGCCAATGAGGCGCTTGACGCCCGCATGCCCAGGCAGCTCCGATACCCACCACTCCAGCTCGCCCTCGTGAGTCCATTCGCGCCGCTGCGCAAACTCGCCCCCCATGAACAGCAATTTCTTACCCGGGTGCGCCCACATGTAGCCGTAAAGGGCTCGCAGATTCGCGAACATCTGCCAATCATCGCCCGGCATTTTGCCGATCAGCGAGCCTTTGCCGTAAACCACCTCATCGTGCGACAGGGGCAGCACGAAATTTTCGTTAAAGGCATATATCAAAGAGAAAGTCAGCTCGCCGTGATGGTATTTGCGGTTGATCGGATCCTGTTCGAAGTACGAAAGCGTGTCGTGCATCCATCCCATGTTCCACTTCAACCCAAACCCTAGGCCGCCCATCTCCGTCGGCCGGGACACCATGGGCCACGCCGTCGACTCCTCCGCAATCATCGCCACTCCCGGGTAATCGCGGTACACCGATTGATTGAGGATGCGCAGGAAATCGATGGCTTCCAGATTTTCCCGGCCGCCGAATCGATTGGGAATCCATTCACCGGGTTTGCGCGCATAGTCGAGGTAGAGCATGGAGGCCACCGCATCCACACGCAGCCCATCCATGTGGTACTTCTCGAACCAGAACATCGCCGAGGAAACCAGAAAGCTGCGCACCTCGCTGCGCCCGAAGTTGAATATCGCCGAACTCCATTCAGGATGAAATCCTTGGCGTGGATCAGCGTGTTCGTACAGATGCGTGCCGTCGAAGTACGCCAGCCCGTGCTCATCGGCGGGAAAATGCGAGGGTACCCAGTCGAGGATCACACCGATACCAAGCCCGTGCAAATGATCGACGAAGTACATCAAATCTTCAGGAGCGCCATAGCGTGAGGTGGGCGCAAAGTAGCCCGTGGTCTGATA
>JANYAD010000123.1 GCA_025355165.1 Gammaproteobacteria bacterium
CGCGGCCGTCAACTCTCCCCAGAGCAAGAGGTTAGGGGTGACACCTGAGAGGGCTTCTGCCGTGCTGCGTTCGATCTCCACCAAGCAGGCGAGGATGTTCGATCGCACTGCGGGCTCGCTGATGACTTCGTACGAGCGATATTGATCGGCGTGCGCATAGTCCGCAACGGTTCGCAGCTGGGCGGTTGACCAATAGGAACGATTCGCTGGCACATGGGCGAGATTGCGCACCACCAGGGCAATCCCATGAGCGCGTGTCGACACTGTCCGTGAATAGCACCGTGTTAGAGAGTAGCGAATTGCAGTCGGACTGCACGAGAAAGCCATCGCTCGTGCTGTGCCTCGGCCCGCAAACCGATGCTCGTAGCGAGCAGAGTGGAGACTCAAGCTCTCGCGGGATCAGCCACCAGATACACCGACGATCTGACCGTATCCTACGACGTGACCTCGCATCGCTTCCAAGACGCCGGACCGATCATCGCTGCGAGGTCGAAGTCGAGCGAGATCGAGTGCATAGACTCGAAACGTATAGTGATGCCTGCCCACCGGTGGGCAGGGCGGAACGTATTCATCGGCGTCCGACGAATTCCTTGCGACATCAATTGTGTTTTGTCGCAACTGCGTTGCAGTTGTCGCCTCTGCAACAGCAGTGTCCGACGATGGGATATTGAAGAGCGCCCAATGCGTGAAAGCGTTCAGAGGCAACCAAGGCGCCGGCGCGTCCCAGTCCACCATGAGCAGTACGTAAGACTTTGCGTTCGGTGAACCGCCTTCCCAGCCAAGTTGGGGCGAAAGCCCTTGGCCATGACAGGTAAACATCGCTGGAATCGGCCCATCGGCTGCGAAACTCTTGCTGCTCACTACTAAGGTCTGGACCAGGCGGGTGTGGTACGCGTCGTCAGCCTCGCGCGCGCGCAAAGCGCGCCAATGAGCGACGAGAACCGCCGCGCCAATCAGCAGTACGATCCCCATGAGCGTTCGCGTGACGTATTTCATCGTTCGCTTACCGATTAGGTTCTTCGACGCGTTCTGGAAAATAGAGATGCGAGCGCGACTGATCAATCTGCCGCCAACGGCTCGGATGTTAGTCAATCCCACCGACACCCGCTCGTACGTTTATCTAGCGACACCTGAACTCCAGACTGCGAACGGCCGATCCGCATCAGCGCATCAGTCCTTTGCGCGGCTGATTTGCCGCCAGTAACGCGCCTGCGCGCGACAGAGTTGGCGGGTAAAAGCGCGTTGCGCCGGCGTCGTGTCTCCGGGCCCACCCCAAGGCGTAGGATCTAAGGTACGACGCAGATAACCGGAATGTCGACGGTAGGTCGTTCTGAGCACCAGTTAATGAGGCGAGATCTGTCTAAGTTTTAGACTAATACTCGACCGCGATTGTAATGGACGCCCATATGGCCCGCCTGTAAGGTTCGTGTAAAAACCTGCCACAGCGTCCGGTGGCTGGAATAATCGGGCTGCAAAATGTCGAAATCGGTCTCCGCCGCGTTTCGTGCGATATTGATCGGCCCCTCGAACAACCAATAACTGTGGGACCATTACGTGACATCCAACGCCGGAGCGGCGCAGCCGCACTGCGCGTATGATTTATCCCGAGCTGCCTGACCCCACGACTTGGATATCGTCGCTGTGCTCACAGAGATGAATGAGGCTCGCACGAGTCTGGGTTTGCTCATCGACGATCAGGACTTTCACGGGTGTTCTCGGGCGTGATTACATAAGCGACCACCATGCCCGGTGCTAATGTTGTACAGGTGAAGCGGTGGGACGCCACCGCGTTACTCCTGCCCCGTAATTACTGCAGACGGAAAGCTCGCTTTCCCACCGAAGTAACATTCGATAGCCTCAACCTTGGGTTCCCGAAGCCGAAAATATTCCACGTTCCGGAACGTATTGCCGTTTGTGGTGTGACAGACGTACACCACGAAGGCCTCTTCATCCGTGCCTATCACTTGCGTCAGGTCAAACCGTTCGATAAGACCACTCTGTGTGTCCCAGCATCCCGCCTTGTAAGCGCTTTTGCTGATGTGGTCGTCGCGCGGGCTTGAAAATGTGAAGCCGTCCGCGAGCAAGCGATCGAGGCGCTGCCAGTCCCTTGTCTCCCACGCGGCATAGTAATTCCGGACTGCCTCCTGGCTCTTCAAATTCTGGCCTTTCGCTGCACTCGCAGTCGCCATTTGCGGAACGCCGGTGGCCGCAACCAGTGCACCGGCCTCGAGTACCGTCCGACGCGACATTACTTTGTCAGTCATAATTCATTTCTCCCTTCACTCTGCCCATCCTGCGGACGGACGACGTCAGTATTCGGTCCGAGGAACATGAGCGCTGCCGTGGTGGCCCACACTCTATGTAACAGCCATCCGGTACGTCTCTAGCGAAACAAGACCGGACGAGTGTACGACCGAGAATCCAGGTGCGCGGGACCTTGCGACGATGTGGACTAACCGCACGGCAAAGCGGATCTAGAATGCGTCCAGAGTCGAACACCCCGGGCGCGCTGGGTGCTAAATTGAGATGCTCACAGGTTCGCACCGACCAAGCGTTCAACAGACGCCCGGAAGTTTCTCGTTAATTTGAGTTCCGTGCCATCGGTTAGAACCACGGTATATTCGCCTTTGTCCTGCGGCCGAAGCTCCTTGACCCGTTCAACATTGACCAGGGTGGAGCGATGAATTCTCACAAATCCGG
>JANYAD010000170.1 GCA_025355165.1 Gammaproteobacteria bacterium
CAGACGCGCAAGCCCAGTCCATCGAACCCGTCAGGCCGGGCGCCAATACGGCACCGCCAATCGAAGGCTGCATGGTAACCGTCAAGCCATTGAGCTGCGCAATGTTGGGTCCGAACATGATCGTGATCACACCGGTAGCAGCGGCGATATTTGTGCCGGCAACGACGTATTTCGTCGGAGCAAAGGCCGCGTTCCATGTATTCGCCGCGGCGGTAACGCCCGCCATGTCATTCGCTTGATATGATTCCGCAATCGCAATCTTTGCCGAATCCGCGAGGCTGATACCTTCCGTGACCTTTGCGCGAACGGTGTAGTCCTGATACGCAGGAATGGCGATGGCCGCCAAGATACCGATGATCGCGACCACGATCATCAATTCGATGAGGGTGAAACCCTGTTGCATTTTCTTAAACATTTTGACTCCTGATGGATACACAGACATTCACTAAGTCGAACAACGGCCCATGCCGGTACTAGGGCGAAGCAAGCGCTGTGCCAGCACTGCTCTGACAGCCGTAAGTGATTGAATTACCGAATTATCCGGCAAATTTGCCTTGGGCCGCTTGACATAAAACCGTCGTCAGAAGGCGCCGCATGTAATCGCATCGAGTCACACAGTGACAAAATTTGTCATGGGTGGGAGAAGGAGACTGCCGGTCTGATCGCGCACCGAATTTTGTTCATCGCTGAGACGCACTGCCATGGCAGCCGACATCATCGTAGTCATTTGGAGTGACAAGGCGCAGCTCGGACCCAGGCAATGAATTGATGCTGCCGTCCCTGACCTTTCAATTGACGCGCTATATTCCCTATAGATTCGCGCCTTGTGGCGGCTTTATTCGATTCCGAGTTTTTTAATGCGATATCTCAATGCCCGGAACGACATTCCCAAGATTTTGGCCGCTGCCGTCTTATTGTAACGAGTTTGCTCGAGAGCCTTGACGATAGCGTCTCGCTCGATGTCTTCGAGATGATCCCCTAACGCACCGGCGCTGGTGTTGCCCGGTGCTGCGCTACCTGCCGCGCCGGGAGTTGTCCTTAGTTGAATATCGGATGCGCTAACTTCCCCGCTAGTGCTCAAGGTTATCGCTCTCTCCAATATATTCTCGAGCTCTCGTACATTACCTGGGAAGCTGTACGCTTCCAGCGCCGCTAATGCATCTTTACCCAGCATCGGCGGCATGATTTTCATTCGCCGGCCCAACCTCCTTAGGATCGCTTCAGCTAACTCCAATACGTCCTGCGGCCTTTCGCGCAGGGAGGGCACTCGAAGTTCAATTACGTTTACGCGGTAGAACAAATCCTCACGAAACTTGCCCTCCGCAACCAAGTTTGAAAGACTCTTGTGTGTGGCGGACAGAACCCGCACATCGATGCTGACCTCAAATTGCTCGCCAATAGGCCGTACCGCTTTTTCTTGAATGACACGGAGTAACTTCACCTGCATGTGCAGAGGCAAATCTGCGATCTCATCCAAAAAAAGCGTGCCTCCTTCTGCTGATTGAACAAGGCCTTTCTTATCGCTGACAGCACCTGTGAAGCTGCCGCGCTTGTGTCCAAATAATTCACTCTCCATCAGTTCTGTCGGAATCGCACCGCAGTTCACCGGAATAAATGGGCCGTCACGCCTTGGGCCGGAATCATGAATCAGCTTTGCGACCAGCTCCTTTCCGGTACCCGACTCGCCGGATATGTGCACGGGCGCTTGGCTACGCGCGACGCGCGCGATCATTTCGCGCATCTGCTCCATCGCTTTGGACGTTCCAAGAAGTCGCGGTCCGAAGACACTCGTATCGGCGTTGTTGTCTACGGAAAGCTTGATTGCGCTAGCGACCAGCTTTCGCAATCCAGCCAAATCGAGAGGTTTCGACACGAAGTCAAAGGCGCCCAGCTTTAGTGCACGGACTGCTGTCTCCATATTTCCATGTGCCGTGATCACAGCGACCGGCACGTTTGGACAGTACTGCTGGATCCACTTGACCAGCTCCAACCCGTCGCCGTCCGGCAATTGCATGTCGGTGAGACAAAGGTCGAATTGCTCTGCCTTCAGCATGCGATGAGCAGAGGCGATGGTGTCGGCCGTCCGCGATTGCAAGTCCATCCGCTGCAAGGTGATCGATAATAATTCGCAGATGTCTGGTTCGTCGTCGACAATCAAGACTGCGGGTTTGGACATGGCTCGTATTGTAGCGCTTTGCTAACGCTGGTATCCGTCGTCGATATTTATGAGCCAGATATCGCGCTTGCCACGTCCATCATTACTATCTAGGTTATTGCGCTAGCCGCCGCCAACATCGAATGTCCGATGCGCGGCGCTGCCTTTTTCATCAACATGGGGCGGTCTGGAAGCATTTCGTTATTCCTCGAACTCTGCGCTGAAATGCGCTTATTCTTTTTCCTCCCAGCGCTGCGGGTCGCTGAATACGATCCTGAAAATGCTGCCGTCGCTTTCGCGCGGCTCGTACAGCAAGATGGCGCGGTTCAATTGACACAATTCGCGAGCGATGAAAAGGCCCAAACCGGTGCCGCCTTTTCGACCTGTAAAAAACGGTTCGAATATGCGATCCACCGCTTGAGGCTCGATGCCCAGTCCGCGGTTCAAGACTTCCAAATAAGGCCTGTTGCTTGGGATGAGGCGGCCGACATTAATCTCAACTCGGATTCCGTCCCGAGCTTCGCCATACTTCAGCGCGTTGTCACAAAGATTCCAAATTACCTGATGAAGATGTGTGGGATCAATTCGCACCTCCAGGTCATCCACCGCTTCGTGAATCCCTATCTGTGCTTCGTTGACTTGCATGGTTTCGCAGAATTCATCCAAGAAGTCTTCGAGCCAGTCACCCAGCAATAGGCGCGTGGGCTTGGTCGCCTCACGTCGCGATAGCTGCAGCACATTATTGATAATCGCGCTGACGCGCTCGGAATTACTGCTGATGATGCCGGTGAGGCGCCGTTCTTCGGGTCCGATATTGGGACTCTCTGCGAGCAATTGTCCCGCGTGGCTCATTGCCCCCACCGGATTTCGAATCTCGTGCGCGATGCTGGCGGATAACCTACCGAGCGCCGCAAGCTTGCCCTGCTGCACGCGTTCGGCCATCAAACTGGTATCTTCGAGAAAGATGAGCGTGGGACCGGGAGCACTGCCGAGCGGTGCGAAGTGAGGCTGGATGATGCGCGCGCCGTCGGCCGCGACGAAACTCGATGGAGAATTGTGGTCCTGTTCCCGTTGCCGCCATGTGGATAGCGAATACAAAAGGCGTGGCGAGACTTCACCCACCAAGGCGCCCGGGACGGCGTGATTATCGCCAAGAATTTCCGCGGCAGATTCATTGATGAGCCGAATCCGATCGGCAGCATCGACCACCAGCAGGCTTTCGCGCAAATGCTGCACGATGTACTGCGACAATTCGGCCAGATCAGCCAGGTCTACATCTCTCTGCCGGACCAGGGCTTCGCTTTCCCGCATGCGACCCGCAGCGAACGAGGAGGCGGTGGCGCTGGCCAAGAGCACCGCGCCGAGCAGACCGGCGGTCGCATACGAATTTGAGTCGGTAATACCGGTAAGTTGCTGCCAGATGGTATCGACAAGAACCGCGATGGCTGCAACCGCTGCCAGAAAAAGCGCGCTGCGGGGCGGCAGCAGGAATGCGAGCGCACTGACAGGGACTAAGAACAGCACCCCCAGTCCGCTAGCCACTCCGCCGCAGGTGTGCAGCAGCAGCACCAGCACCACGATGTCCACCGCTGCCTGCAGCATGGTTTGGACGTTGGCGCTCGAAAGCCTGCTGCGGACAAAGATGACGCTGGCCAAGCCGAAACACAAATAAAAGATCGTGGCGCCGAAGAAAACTTGGGTGGAATAAATAGCAAAGCCCCGCGCGCTGCCGAGCGGGTAAAGACCGAGCAGCACCAGCGGCACCAGTACGCGATAAAGATTGAGGACCGCGAGTATTCGCCAACTCAAGGCGGGGTCGCGGTCGCTGGCGCGGTTGATGGGCCGATTTAAGATGGTGCGTAACTCCCGCTTTGCGCTGTCCGCAAGCTTAATTCAGAATAGCGCGCCTTACGTGACGGGATCGGCATTGATGGACAATTCATCGAATCTACTCGGATACCGGTTAAGAGTGAGGAGAAGCACTTGAGCGCTGCCCGCCAGCTTCGTTGTGCCATGGCTCAGCTTAACTTGGTCGTCGGCGATGTTGACGGCAATACCTCGCGGATCGTGGCCGCCGCGAATGAAGCCCGGGACCGCTATCGGGCGGACGTGGTCATGCTGCCGGAGTTGGCGGTGTCCGGCTATCCGCCCGAGGACCTGCTGTTTCACTCCGGCATGCGATTGCAGGTGGCCCGATCGTTGCAGCGTCTCAAGCAAGAGGTCCGCGGCATTACCTTGATCGCGGGCTACCCTGAATACCACGGTAGCGAAATATACAATTCGGCCATCGTCATTCGCGACGGCGCCGTGCTCGCGAATCACCGCAAGGCGTGCTTGCCGAACTATCGAGTATTCGATGAAAAGCGCTATTTTACTCCCGGGAACCAGCCGACAGTGGTCGAGATTCGCGGCGTAAAAGCGGGGGTGATCGTGTGCGAGGATTGTTGGGATCCGGCCCCCTCGCGCCAAGTGCGCGAGGCGGGGGCGCAGGTCTTGCTGGTGATCAATGCCTCGCCCTACGAAGTGGACAAGCAGGCACAGCGCGAGCGCGTGGTGGGCGAGCGGGTGCGGGAGACTGGCATTCCGGTGGTGTTTGTGAATCTCATCGGCGGCCAGGACGAGTTGGTGTTCGACGGCAATTCCTTCGTCATGGACTCGCATGGCGAGGTGACCCAACGCGCCCCGGCATTCACCGAAGGCATGTACGCGGTCGATTTGAGATTGGAGGCGTCGGGCTCGGTCCATCCAGTGCCCGCTGATAGGGTGCCGCTGCAAGGGCAAGAAGAGAGCGTATACGGGGCCTTGGTGCAGGGCACGCGCGATTACGTCAACAAGCATCGTTTCCCGGGAGTGGTCATGGGCCTGTCGGGGGGTATCGATTCTGCGTTGACTTTGGTGATCGCGGCCGACGCGCTGGGGGCCGAGCATGTGCACTCGGTGTCCATGCCGTCCCGCTACACCTCGCAGATGAGCAGGGACGATGCGGCTCTGCAGGCTGAGAAACTGCATGTCAAGCACAGCGAGATTTCCATCGAAGGCATGTTCGAGGCAACGCTGGCAGCGTTAAAGAACGAATTTGCCGGCCGCGCACCCGATACTTCGGAGGAGAATATCCAGTCGCGTTGCCGCGGAGTGCTGCTCATGGGGATTTCCAATAAAACCGGCAAAATGCTCTTGACGACGGGGAACAAAAGCGAGATGGCGGTGGGTTATGCCACGCTGTATGGCGACATGGCAGGGGGCTTCGCACCCATCAAAGATTGCAGCAAGTTGCTGGTGTACCGCTTGGCCCATTGGCGAAATTCTCAATCCGAGGTGATCCCCACACGGGTGATCGATCGTCCGCCCTCGGCGGAGTTGCGCTTCGATCAGAAGGATACCGACAGCTTGCCGCCCTATGAAATCCTAGATCCCATCCTTGAGGCGTTCATCGAAGAGGATTTATCCGTCGATCAGATTGCCGCGCGTGGTTTCGACCGCGCCACAGTGGGACGCATATTGGATTTGGTGAAACGCAACGAATACAAGCGCCGCCAGGCGCCGCCGGGCGTGCGCGTGAGTGGCCGGGCATTCGGCCGTGATTGGCGTTACCCGATCACCAGCGGCTACAAAGCCCACTAGAAAATACGCTGGTACCAGCGCTTTTTCCGCGCGATCTCGCGGGTAGAACCGGGGTAGTTCTCGGCGTACACCTTTTCGGCATTTTTCGCCAAATCGGTCATGTTCAGATCGTAGTAGGCGTTGACGATGACTTTCATTGAGCCCTTCACCGCCGGCGCTCCGTCGTAGTTCTCGACACAGTATTTGGCGCGGTTAAGAGCGCCCACATAGGCGCCGCGGCGCATGTAGTAGAGCGCCACGTGCAATTCGAAGTCAGCCAAGCGATTACGCAGATATATCATTCGCTGCTGTGCATCGCCGACGTACTGACTGTGCGGGAATTTCTCCAGCAGCTGTTGGAGTGCGTCAAAGGATTTCTTGGCGTTGATCGGAGGACGCTGCGAGAGATCGACGTTAAAGCGGCGCTCCAGCCAATTGGATTGGCGCTCAAAATACACCAAGCCTTTCATGTAGTAGGCGTAGTCGACCCGGGGGTTGGTCGGATTTTCGCGAATGAAGGTGTCGGCCGCATCTACCGCCGGCTCCACTTCATGGTTTTTGTAGTAGGCATAGATCAAATCGAGCTGGGCTTGGCGGGCCGGCTCGCTGAAGGGGAAGCGCGACTGTAGCGCCTCGAGTTGCTTGACGGCCTCGGCATAGCTCGCATTTCTGATGGCTTTTTGTGCCTTGGCGTAGATCTGTTCGGGCCCCGATTTCGCGTCATCTGCGCGGTGGCTGCGGCAACCCGTCGCCAGCATCATCATTCCTAGGCTGAACAGCAAAACCCGGGTCGGTCGGACAAGATCACGCAGTATCACAAGCGATTCCTTACAATGGACGGTAGGGTACTAAAGCGGGCCCGGTAGCCGAAAGCGCGGCAGTATACCCGATGGCCCCGCCAGCGCTCCCGACGAAAGCTTCGAGTACCCCTATGACCGCAGAGTTCCAAGTGATCGATCTCGAAGTTCCGGCTGAGTTGGCCGGCCAGCGTCTTGACAGTGCCCTGGCTCGCTTGATGCCCGAACATTCGCGTACCCGGATCAAGGGCTGGATTGAGGAGGGCGCCGTGGTCATGGGGCGGCAGCGTGTACGCCCTCGCGACATCGTCAAGGAGGGAGCCCGAATACGGGTGCAGATGAAACCTACCGCGCCACAAACTCAAGTGCTGCCTGAAGCCATTACCCTACGCCTGGTCCATGAAGATCCCGACGTCATCGTAATCGACAAGCCGGCGGGCTTGGTCGTGCATCCCGGCGCGGGCAATCCTAACCATACTTTGCAAAACGCGCTGCTGGGTTTAGACCCACAGCTCGCGCGATTGCCGCGGGCCGGCCTCATCCATCGGCTGGACAAGGACACCAGTGGTCTTCTGGTCGTGGCGAGAAACCCAGAGGCACAGACCTCTCTGTCTCGGCAGTTGATGGCGCGCAGCATGTCGCGCGAGTATGCGGCCGTGTGCGTGGGTGTGATGACGGGCGGCGGCACCATCGATGCGCCCATTGGACGCAATCGCAGCGATCGACTCAGGATGGCCGTGCGGGAGAGCGGTCGCTCTGCGGTCACACACTATCGGGTGCTCGAACGCTATCGCGCCCATACCTATTTGTCGGTGCAGTTGGAGACCGGGCGTACGCACCAGATTCGGCTGCATTTGTCGCACCTGAAATACCCCATCGTCGGGGACCCGGTCTACGGCGGGCGATTCGCGCAGCCGAAGGGCGCGGGGCAAGAGCTTCTCGATACGCTGCGTGGATTCAAAAGACAGGCGCTGCACGCGGCCAAGCTGGGATTCGATCATCCCCGAACCGGCAAGCGGGTGGCCCTTGCCAGTCCGCCTCCCCCGGATTTTGCGCAGCTGCTCTTCGCGCTGCGCGCCGATGCGGCCGCGGCAGCCGAGAAGCCCGAGCGCGGGCGGTGAGCTCGCTCTGGTTCGAACCTGAATGGCCCGCACCGCCCGGCGTGCGGGTCTTGTCGACCTGGCGCGGGATGATGGGCGACCCCGGAGCCAGCAAAGCACCGTACGCCGGCTTTAATCTCGGCGATCATGTCGGCGATGTTCCTTCAGCCGTGGCCGAAAACAGGCACTATTTGAGGAACAAGGCTGGGCTGCCCCGCGAACCCTCGTGGCTCGCCCAAGTGCACGGGGTGGCGGTGGCGCAGCTCGATGATCCGGGCGTTGCGGGTCCTGCGGATGCGGCCATCACGCATCGACCGGGAACCGTGTGCGCCATCCTAACCGCGGATTGCCTGCCGGTGGTTTTTTCAATCGATTCGGGCGAGGCCGTGGCGGCAGCGCATGCAGGCTGGCGCGGCTTGGCGGCGGGCGTCCTTCGCGAGACGGTGCAAGCGTTCGGCACGCCGCCGGAGCGCCTGTTGGCATGGCTGGGACCGGCCATTGGCCCCGCCCACTTCGAGGTCGGCTCCGAGGTGCTCGAGGCCTTCACGGCGATAGATCCCGGGGCCGGGGAGGCCTTTCATCCTAATGCCCGAGGCCGATTCATGGCCGACCTTCAGAGACTCGCGCGCCGGCAGCTCATGAAACTCGGGGTGACTCGAATCTACGGCGGCGGCGAATGTACCTTTAGTCGGGCGGATCGATACTTCTCACATCGCCGCGATGGGGTGACCGGCCGGCAAGCCACGCTCATTTGGCGAGGAAACGCACAAAAGCGTTGAATTGCCTCACTTCCATCCCCACTTTCTCAACACTACGAGCGCTTTCTCGAGGGGATTTCTATGCGAATGGATAAGCTGACGACCAAATTCCAGCAGGCCTTGGCGGATGCCCAATCGCTCGCGGTCGGTCGTGACAATCAGTATATCGAGCCGGTGCACCTCATGGTGGCACTGCTCGATCAACAAGGCGGCACCGCACGACCGCTGCTGGAGAAGGCGGGCGTCAATGTACCGAAATTGCGCTCGGATTTGGCCGCCGCTCTGGAGCGGCTTGCCAAGGTTGAGGGGACCGCCGGCGAGGTGATGCTCGGCAACGAGCTGAACAAGCTGCTCAACGTCACCGACAAGCTGGCACAGCAACGCGGCGATCAATTCATTTCCAGCGAGCTGTTCGTACTGGCGGCGTGCGAGGATCGCGCAGAACTCGGCCGGATGTTGAAGGCGAACGGTGCCACACGGGCAGCCTTGGAGAAGGCCATCGAGGAGGTGCGGGGCGGGGCCAAGGTTGACGACGCGGGCGCCGAGGAAAATCGCCAGGCGCTGGAGAAGTACAGCATCGATCTTACCGAACGTGCCACTCAGGGCAAGCTCGATCCGGTGATCGGCCGTGACGATGAGATTCGCCGTACGATTCAGGTGCTGCAACGGCGCACCAAGAACAATCCGGTCCTCATTGGCGAGCCCGGCGTGGGCAAGACTGCGATCGTCGAAGGCTTGGCGCAACGGATCATCAACAACGAGGTGCCGGAAGGGTTGCGTAACAAGCGCATTCTTTCGCTCGATATGGGAGCGCTGATCGCCGGCGCGAAATTTCGCGGCGAGTTCGAGGAGCGCTTAAAAGCGGTGCTCAATGATCTGGCCAAACAAGAAGGCCAGGTCATTCTATTTATCGATGAGTTG
>JANYAD010000175.1 GCA_025355165.1 Gammaproteobacteria bacterium
CCGCCATTGCTTGGTGCGCGAGTCGGCCGATGGCGCCGCCGCCGTGCCCGTGATGCCCTTCGCGGCGGCCGGCACATAGGCGCCCGACGTGCCCAGATGCTTCCTGGTCAAATAGAATTGCGCCACACCCACGGCCATGAAAAATGCCGCGGAAGCGAAGCCGGCGCGCTGCCCCCAGAGAACTTGCGCTTCGGCAGTCACCAGCGGTCCTAAGAAGCCGCCGACATTGATGCCAATATAAAAGATGGTGAAGGCGGCATCGAGGCGTGCGCCGCCTTCCGGGTAGAGGTCGGCGACGATGGCGCTGACATTGGGTTTGAGCAACCCCACGCCGAGCACGATGACCACCAAGCCAATGTAAAATCCGTGCGGCGTAGTTGAGGTCGCGAGCAGGACATTGCCGATGGTGATCGCGATGCCGCCGGCCATCACGGCGCGCTGCGCACCGATCAATCTGTCGGCAATCCAGCCACCGGGCAGGGCCGCCAAATAAACGGCGGCGTTGTAAAGCCCATAGATGGCGGTGGCGGTCTTGTCATCGAGTCCGAACCCGCCGGTTGAGACGGCGCTGACGAGAAACAGCACCAGCAGCGCGCGCATGCCGTAAAAGGTGAAGCGCTCCCACATTTCCGTCATGAACAGCGTGGCGAGACCACGCGGTTGACCGAACAAGGTTGCGCTCAAATCAGACTCCGGCTTCGCGCTGAGCTTGCTCGGCTTCCTCTTTGTCGCGCGCCGCTATTTTTTCTTTGAGTAACAGTCCGGCCATGATGATCCCTATTTCGTACAGCAAGTACATCGGTACCGCCATCGCGCTTTGCGACACCGCGTCGGGTGGCGTAACGAAAGCGGCAAAAATGAATATCCCCAGAAGCACAAAACCGCGATTTTTTTTCAGCGTCTTGATTTTAACAAAGCCAGTCCAGACCAATAGTACAGTAGCCACCGGGACTTCGAAGGCAAATCCAAACGCCAGAAGCAGCACCATGACGAAGTCCAGGTAGCTGCCCATATCCGTCATCATCTGCACACCGTGCGGAGTGGTGGCGACGAAAAAGCTCAGCATCACCGGAAAAACCGCGTAGTAGGCAAACGCGGTGCCCAGATAAAAAAGGACGATGCTGGAGATCAGCAGCGGCACGGCCAGTTTCTTTTCATGCTTGTATAGGCCGGGCGCCACGAATGCCCACGCCTGGTAGAGCACCCAGGGCATGGCTAAGCCCAGGGCCAGCAACAGCGCCAGCTTGAACGGGACCGTGAACGGGGCCACCACGCTGGTTGCGATGATGGTCGCGCCCGCAGGCAATTTACGGATCAGCGGCTCTGCGACGAAACTGAAAATCTTGTTCATGTAATAGGCGCAGGGCACAAAACAAATGCCCACCGCCAGCATGGCCTTGAGAAGGCGATCGCGCAGTTCCAGCAGATGCGAGATCAGCGTCCCTTCGGCGAGACCGCCCGGATCGCCCGGATCACTCATTAGGTTTGTTTTCGGACGGACTCGCGTGCCAATCCGCCCCATGCACCGTGGCTGCCGTCTCAGGCGAATAAGTAGCTGCTGGATTCGCCGTCCCGGGGGCGATCGGCGGCGCAGACGCCACGGTTGGTTCGTTAGGCATGTGATGGGGGTCGATGCTCGAAGCAGCCCCGGTCTTGGGGGGGGCCGCGGGGCTGGCGCTCGACTTGGTGTGCTTCATCAGCTCTTCGGCGCTGACCTCGCGTTCCAGTTGCTCGGTCAATTGACGCGCCATTAAGCGCGCCCGCCCAACCCAATTGCCCACCTGGCGAGCAACCTTGGGCAGTTTCTCAGGCCCCAGCACGATGAGTGCTATGGCTGAGGTAAGCAGTATCTCCGAGAACCCAACATCAAGCATGCGGCGTCAGGCGTTGGTTTTGGGGGGTACCTTGACTTCGCTGTCCCGCGCGGCGCTTTCCCGCGCGGCGAGGTTCGGGTCGAAGTCCGCATCTTGTTTCAGCTGTTTGGCTTTCTCTTCCGTCTCGCCCTCGCTCATGGCCGACTTAAAACCTTTCACCGCTGCGCCCAAGTCCGAACCGATCGAGCGTAGACGCTTCGTTCCGAAAATAATCAAAGCAATGGCCAAGATGACCAATAGCATTTTTGAATCGAACATTTCGCTTCTCCGACCAGGTATAACCGTTCAGGCGCCAATGATACGCCAAAGATATTATGACATTTGACGCGCACCACGATGCGGGTTCGGTCGCAATTGCGGCTGTCATCAACTTTCCAGCCAAAAAGTAACCGGCCCGTCGTTGCACAGCGATACTTGCATGTGGGCGCCGAAAACGCCTGTTTGCACGCGCGGGTGCGAAACGGTCGCCGCTTGAACAAAGTGCTCGAATAAGCGCTTGCCCATTTGCGGTGGCGCAGCGGTCGAGAAACCGGGGCGCAAACCCCTGGTTGTGTCTGCAGCCAGGGTAAATTGGGGCACCAGCAGCAATTCGCCCCTCACCTGCGTCAAGCTTCGATTCATCTTACCGGCTTCATCGGCGAATACGCGGTACTGCAGCAAGCGGGTAAGAAGCCGCTCTGCGGCGGTTTCATTGTCGTCGGGTCGTACACCCACGAACACCAGCAACCCGACGCCAATGGAGGCCGTAACGATGCCTGCTACTTCTACCTTGGCATGCACGACGCGCTGCAGCAACGCAATCATGTGACTCCCACTTCTCTCATAATTGGCCGATAAATGCGCATTAAGATTCCGCTGAATAGCCAAAAATCAGGTAATTTGACAAATACTACATCGTAGAACGCCATCTTTCTATTTTTCGTCATCATGTGGGGAAGAAAGTGTATTTCATGGCTCAATTGCCCATGAAAGTGGATTCTGTACACCAATATGTATCTCGGCGCAGCGTAGTCGCTCATGGTGAGCGCCGCCACTTCCGCACGGAAAGCCGAAAATCCAACCCCTTAGGCAGTTAGAGGTCGCGCGGAGCGGCCCACTGCCGCTGCCGGATGAGCCTGAGTGCCTCGAAGCCGTGGACGCATTCCTTGCGAGTGCTATTTGCGCCACAGCGTTGGCGTGAAGAGGACCAAAATGGTGAATATCTCGAGGCGACCGAGCAGCATGGCCGCCGAACACACCCACGTCTGGAATTCATTCAGCACGCCGTAGTTGCTGCCGGGGCCGACCAGCCCGAGGCCGGGTCCGGCATTGTTGATGCAAGCGATGATGGAGGTAAGAGAGGTCATGAAATCCAAGCCGCTTGCCAGCTGCAAAAAAACCAGCGTTACGATGCTCATGAAGTAGAGGAACACGAAGGCCAGCACGGCGAAGACCACGCGGTTGGCAATGACGATGCCGCCGACTTTCAGCGGTCGCACCATGTTGGGATGCACCAATTGATTGAGTTCGCGATTGGCTTGCTTGGCGAGGATGAGGGTGCGGATCATTTTGATGCCCCCGCCGGTGGAGCCTGAACTGGCGACGATGCAGCTCAAAAACATCATCCACATCGGCGCGAAGATAGGCCATCGCGAATAATCCTGGGTATGCAAGCCGCTATCGACGGCGATCGAGATCAAATTGAAGGTCGTGCTGCGCAGCGCCGTCGGATAGTCCGCATAGGTACCCTTGAAGTACAGGAACAAGGAGACGCCGATGCAGCTGACGAACAGCACACCCAGGATCGCCTTCGCCTCGGCATCCCGAAAATACGCCCTGACGCCGCGTTGACTCCAAGCCAGGAAGTGCGTGGCGAAATTCAACGCGCCGATGAGCGAGAAGAGGGTCATCAGCATCTCGATCAGGAGCGAATTGAAATGACCGATGCTGGCATCGTAGGTCGAGAAGCCGCCGAGTGAGAGCGCCGAGAATCCGTGGCAAACCGCGTCGAACCAATTCATTCCGGCGAGTCTCAAGCACAGGATGCACACCAGCGTTAAGCCGGTATAAACCGCCCACAGCAGCTTCGCGGTCTGGCCGATGCGCGGCGTGAGTTTGCTGTCTTTCATGGGACCCGGCATTTCAGCGCGGTAAATCTGCATGCCGCCGACACCGAGCATCGGCAGGATCGCCACCGCCAACACGATGATGCCCATGCCGCCCAACCAGCTTAGGAGGTGGCGCCACAGATTGATGGAGCGCGGCAGAAACTCCAGTCCGGACAGGACCGTGCCGCCGGTGGTGGTCAGGCCCGAGGCCGCCTCGAAGTAGGCTTCAGTGAAATTGATGGGCAGATAGTTCCACAGCGGAAATCCGGCCACCGCCGGCAGAGCCACCCAGGTGAGGGCGACCAGCATCAAGCCGTCGCGCGTTTTGAGCTCGCGTTTGAACCGGCGGGTGGCGAGCCATAACAGCGCCCCGAGAGCGAAGGTCGCCAGGGCTGAAATGACGAAGGACGTGAGCGCAGGATCGAGTTCCCAAACGGCCACCACCAGGGGCGCCAGCATGGTCGCCGAAAACACCATCATGACGAGGGCGAATACGTGGGCAACCGGCAGTAAAATGTCTTTCACAAAAAGGAGGCTGAACCCTGGAACAATTTTTCCACCGCATCGATATGACGGCGGTCGGTCAGGAACAGAATCAAGTGATCGTCGGGCTGCACCGTGGTGTCATGATGGGCGATGATGACTTCCTCGCCGCGAACCACGGCGCCCAAGGTGGTGCCCTCGGGCAGCGCTATGTCCTCGATCCGCCGGCCGATGACTTTGGAGCTGTCTGCGTCTCCGTGGACCACCACTTCTAGCGCCTCGGCCGCGCCGCGCCGCAACGAATGTACGCGCACCACATCGCCGCGCCGCACATGGGCGAGCAGCGAACCGATGGTGACGGTTTGCGGGGAAATGGCGACGTCGATCGAGCCGCTTTCGATGAGTTCTGCGTACGAGGGCTTGTTGATCAGAGCCATGACCTTGTGCGCGCCCAAGCGCTTGGCGAGCATGGCTGATAAGATATTCGCCTCTTCGGAATTGGTCAGCGCGGCGAAAATATCCGCACTGTCGATGTTCTCCTCGAGCAGCAGCTCCTCATCGGCGGCGTCGCCGTGCAGCACGGTGGTGCTTTTCAATTGCTCGGAGACGCGGCGTGCGCGCTTACCGTCCCGCTCGATCAGCTTGACCTGATTCTTGCCTTCCAACTCGATGGCGAGCCGCAGCCCGATGTTGCCGCCGCCGGCGATGACGACGCGCCGCGCCGGGGCCTCTTCGCGCCGCATCTCCTTCATCACGACGCGGATATTCTCGCGCGCTGCGAGGAAAAACACCTCATCGCCGTCTTCGATGACCGTCGTACCTTCGGGCTTGATGCTCTTGCCCGCACGATAGATCGCGGCCACCCGCGCATCCGCAGAAGGAATATGCTCGCGCAGCGTGCTCAAAGCCTGCCCCACCAGGGGACCGCCCTGCAACGCCCGTATGCCCACCAAGCGCACGCGGCCGTCGGCGAAGTCCAGCACCTGCAGTGCGCCCGGATACCGGATCAAGCGCGCGACGTATTCCGTGACCAGCTGTTCAGGACTAATCCAGACGTCCACCGCAACGCCGTTCTCGCCAAACAAGGTGTCCCTTTCGGCATAGTCGGCCGATCGCACGCGTGCAATTTTCTTTGGGGTGCGATACAGGGTCCAGGCGACCTGGCAGGCCAGCATGTTGACTTCGTCGCTGTTGGTGAGCGCCACCAGGATGTCGGTGCTGGCGATGCCGGCGGCTTCGAGGATCCGGGGGCTGGAGGCGTTGCCGTTGACCGTGCGTATGTCGAGGCGGTCCTGCAGGTCCCGCAATATCTCCTCGTTTTGGTCGACGACGGTCACGTCGTTCGCCTCCTCGCGGGAGAGATGAGATGCGGCCGTGCGGCCGACCTGCCCGGCACCTAGAATGATGATTTTCACAGCGTGGGTACTCTACACGACCGTAAGATTGGCGTAGGACAGCATCAGCCACTTGGTGCCTTGCCGCTCAAAATTGACCTGAATCCGCGCATGCGGCCCGTTCCCCTCGAAATTGAGCACCACACCATCGCCGAACTTTGAGTGCCGCACGCGGCTGCCCATTTTCATCCCCGGCGGAGGCGCTTCATCCAGAGTGGTGCTGCGCTTGATGAATACGGGTCGCGATACCTGCAACCGCGGCCGGATTTCCTCGATCAGCTCCGCAGGCAACTCGCCGATGAACCGCGACGGCTGGCCGTACGTATCCACGCCGTAGAGCCGCCGTTGCTCAGCATAGGTGATGTAGAGATGGCGCATGGCGCGCGTCGCGCCGACATAGCACAGCCGACGCTCCTCCTCCAACCCCGCCAAATCCGCCACGGAGCGCTGATGCGGAAACAGGCCGTCCTCCATGCCGGCGAGAAACACCACGGGAAACTCCAACCCCTTGGCCGAATGCAGCGTCATCATCTGCACGCAATCATCGTAAGGGTCGGCCTGGCCCTCGCCGGACTCGAGCACGGCGTGCGCGAGAAAAGATTCGAGCGGCGAGAGCTCGGCTTCGGCTTCGGTCTCGGGGGAAAAGCCGCGCGCGGCGCTCACCAGTTCTAAGAGATTCTCGATACGCCCTTCCCCGCGTTCGCCCTTTTCCTTCTTGTAGTGCTCGATGAGGCCGCTCATCTGGATGACGTGATCCACTTGCTCGTGCAATTCCAAGCCTTGCACCTCGCCGCCGAGCTTGTCGATCATTTCCATGAACGATTGCAAGGCCAGCGCCGCCCGTTGCGGCAGAGCGCCTTGCATGCATGCGATCGCGCCATTCCACAAGGAGGTGGAGTTCGCCCTCGCGGTGTCGCGAACCGTGTCCATGGTTTTGGCGCCGATGCCGCGCACCGGCAGATTGACGACGCGCTCGAACGAGGTGTCATCCGCGCGGCTGGAAATGAGGCGCATATACGCCAGCGCGTCTTTGATTTCGGCGCGCTCGAAGAAGCGCAAGCCGCCATATACGCGGTAGGGCATGCGCGCATTGAGAAATGCTTCTTCAAAGACACGTGACTGCGCGTTCGATCGATACAGCACTGCGACTTCGCGCCGAGCACCGCCGCGAGCCACCCATTCGCGTATGCGATTCACTACGAAATCCGCCTCGTCACGCTCGTTGAAGGCGGCGTACAGCCGGACCCGATCGCCGTCCTCGCCGCTGGTCCATAAGGTTTTGCCCAGCCGGCCCGCATTATTGGCAATCAATGCATTGGCCGCTTTTAATATGATCCCCGTGGAGCGATAGTTCTGCTCAAGCTTGTAGAGCACCGCCCCGGGGAAATCGCGGCGGAATTGGTTGAGGTTTTCGACTCGGGCGCCGCGCCATCGATAGATCGATTGGTCATCATCGCCTACCACGAAGGGCTTGCCGTCAGGATTGGCGAGCAGCATGAGCCACTTGTACTGAATGGCGTTGGTATCTTGGAATTCATCCACCAGCACGTGCTGGAAGCGCGTTCGGTAATGGTGCAGCAGCGCAGGATTGTCGCGCCACAGTTCGTAGGCGCGAAGCAGCAGCTCCGCAAAATCCACGACCCCGGCCCGCCGACAGGCATCCTCATAAGCCTGGTAGATCTTGATCAGCTGCCGCCGAGTCGGATCGCCGTCGTCCTTGATGTGCTGCGGACGATGGCCCTCGTCTTTCTGCGCGTTGATGAACCAGAGAATCTCGCGCGCAATCCAGCGTGTCTCGTCAAGGTCGAGCGCCTTCAATACTTTGCGCAGCACCCGTGCTTGGTCTTCCGAGTCCAAAATTTGAAAGCTCTGGGGCAGACCGACCTCGCGCCAATGGATGCGCAGCAGGCGGTGGGCCAAGCCGTGGAAGGTTCCGAGCCACATGGCACCGCTCGGCAAGCCGAGCAAGGTTTCGATGCGGCTGCGCATTTCCGCGGCCGCCTTGTTGGTGAAGGTGACCGCCAATATGCTGTTCGGCGAGGCGCCCTCCACCTGAATCAGCCAAGCAACCCGATGCACCAGCACCCGGGTTTTGCCGCTGCCCGCGCCGGCGAGTACCAGGGCGCTACCTAAGGGGGAGCCGACCGCCTGGCGCTGGTCCTCATTGAGGCCGTCAAGAAGATGTGAAACGTCCATAAGGGCGCGGATTGTACTGCACGTTCTGCCTTTGCCCGCTGCTCTCTTTAAAGATCTCTTGGCAGGGATCAGGAGCCTCGCTGGATGCGAAGCCAAGCCCCTAAGGGCGGCTCTCCTCGGCGAATTCAATGAGCGCGAGCACCAGGCAGAGCACGACGGGGCCGGCAACGACACCGATGGCGCCGAACGCCGGAATCCCGCCCAGGACGCCGATAAATACAGCCAGCGCCGACACTTTGGCCCTGCCGGAAATGAGGACGGGGCGCAGCAATTGGTCTAGCCCCCCAAGCAGGCAGCCCCAAATGAAAATGAATATGCCTGCACCCCAGTGCTTATCGATGAACAACCAGATAGCGGCCGGGATCCAAACGAACGCCGAGCCGCCCACCGGCAACAACGACAGCAGCGCCGCCAGCACACCGAACACAACAGGCGATGGCAGGCCGGCAAAGGCAAAGCCGATCCCGATCAGCAGGCCCTGCAACAGCGCCGTGACCGTCGTGCCGAAGACGATGGCGCGCGTCACGGCGCTCAATTGGGTGAACAGCCGTTCCTTGCGATCCTCGGCCAGCGGAATCAATCGCCGCGCCCGCAGCATCATGCCGTCCCCGTCACGCAGAAAAAAGAACAGCAGAAACAACATGATTGCAAAGGCCAGCACCGAGCCTAACGCTCCCAAAAAAAACGACCCGCCCCAGCTCGCGGCGCGCTGCATCACTTCGCGCGTGCCGGAAACGAGCCAAGATTGCAGTTGCTCGGCCGAAACGTTGGCGTGCGTCTGTAGCCAGGTATTGAGCCGAGCGATCCATGGAAACTGCTGCAGATCTGAAAAAGACTTGATGTCCATATCGGCAGTGGATTTTTGCACCCGGCGCAGTATCGCCGATATCTGCGACACGAACTCCAACGACAGCGCGCTTAATGGCAGCAAGATGACGATGGGCGCCAAAACAGTGAGCACCGCGGCGGCAAGTGACTTGCCCTTGAAGCGCCGGCGCCAGCGAACATTCAGAGGAAACAGCAGAAAAGCGAGAAACGCCGCCCACGCCATCGGCAGCGCAAACGGTTCGACAATCAGGTACAGCACGTAACCGAGAATTGCAGCGACGGCAAGGGCAAATACTCGTGCGTAGAAACTCGGTGTGGCCGTCATGGAAACCCCCTGCCGTTCGCGATCAATCTAAGAAGTCCACATTAACAGCATCCTTCGATTGAGTTTGACTGCCGCAATCATCGCCGCATTGCGCTTGGCTTCAACTGCAAGGATTCGCCGGCAGCCCTGATCGCGCCTCACGGCTCGTGGTCCTCGCCGTCAAGCCGCGCCAGCGCTGGCGGCAGGAAGGATTAATTCTGGGCGATGCGCCGCGTCGAGGGCCGCCCTCTGGAGCGAAAAAGTACCGACAGCGGGCGGGACCTTTACGATTCCCTGATCGGCCGGTTGGTGTTGAAAGCCATGGCTTTCGATAACCGCACACCCTTATTCATTCACCGCTGGCCGAGTTCTCCTCCCTCGGGCCAGGTGTTTGGATTGGATCGCCGATTAGCTGCCGCCGCCCGGCATCGAAGGCTTAGCACCTAAGACTCCCTTAAGCCAAGACTCGATCAAGCCGTTGACGGTTTCGGGTGCTTCCTGCTGCACCCAATGGGAAACGTTGGGCAAGTAGTGCAGCGTCAGATCAGTCACATATTTGTCGGTGCCGTATGTCAACTCCTTGCCGAGCGCCGTATCGACTTCGCCCCACAGCATGAGCGTGGGCACCGCGATGCGTTGCGTGCCGCGGCGGCGATTACGCGGGAATGCCCGGATCAGTGCTCGGTAGTAATTGAGCATCGCCGTGAGCGCGCCCGGTTGCGCCGCCGCGTCTTGATAGACGCGCAACACTGCATCCGGGAAGCGCGACTTGTCCACGGCCATGCCGCGAAATGCGCGGCCGATGGCTTCGCAGTCATGGCGCGCCAGAATCCATTCAGGAATCCACGGCAACTGAAAGAAAAAGATGTACCAGGACTTCGCCAATTGCCGCATCGTGCGCAATCCGCGTTCGGCAAGCTTAGGATGCGGCACATTCATGATGATGAGCTTTGAGATCGGCACTCGGCCAAACATGGCGTAGTACCAGGCGATGAGGGCGCCCCAATCGTGGCCTACCAAGACGACGTCCTTCGCGCCTGAGGCCTCGATGAGAGCGGCCACATCCTCCTCGAGGTTTTCAAGCGCGTAGGCCGCCACTCCAAGCGGCCGTGAAGTTGCGCCGTAGCCGCGCAAGTCCGGCGCCCACGCGCGGTAGCCGAGACGCGCGAAAAGCGGCAGCTGATAGCGCCAGGAAAACGAGGATTCCGGAAAGCCGTGCAGACACAGCACCAGGTGTGCACCGGATCCGGCCACCGCGACATTGAAATTCATGCCGTTGGCGCGCACGGTTTCGTAGGTCAGCGCCGGGTGCATCGGCCCTAAACGAACAACAGGTAGTGGTCGAGGATGAGCGCTGCGAAAAGGAGCATCAAGTAGGTGATGGAGAACCGGAACGTGCGCATGGGCAGGTCGGAACGACGACCCTGGTTGAGCGCGATGACGAAATATAGGAACCGTGCGTTGAGCGCGATGGCCGCGATGAGATAAATCGGGCCGCTCATGCCGGTGAGGTACGGCAGCAATGTCGTCAAAACCAGCAAGATGGTGTAGAGCACGATCTGCAGACGCGTATAGGGAATGCCGTGGGTGACCGGCAGCATCGGAATGCCCACCTTGGCGTAATCATCGCGTCGTGCGATCGCCAGCGCCCAGAAATGCGGGGGCGTCCAGGTGAACACGATCAGGAATAACACCAACGCGTTCGGATCGATGGAGTTGGTGACCGCCGCCCAGCCCAGCACAGGCGGCGCCGCGCCGGCCGCCCCGCCGATGACGATGTTTTGCGGGGTCGCGCGCTTGAGCCACAGCGTATAGACCATCGCGTATCCGATCAACGAGCAAAAGGTCAGTGCCGCGGTGAGGGTGTTGACCCCCTTCAACAGGACTGCCATGGAGGCAGCGCCCAGCAGGACGGCGAAAGTGACCGCCTGGCGCTCCTGCAGATGTCCGGTCGGCAAGGGTCTGCGCCGGGTGCGCTTCATTTGACCATCGATGCGCTGATCCAGGATGTGGTTGAAGGCGGCAGCCGATCCGGAGGCCAGCGCAATACCCAATGATCCGAAAATCAGCGTCTGCAAGGGGACCCAGCCCGGCGAAGCCAGTACCATGCCGACCACCGCGGTAAACACAATGAGCAAGGTCACCTTCGGCTTTGTCAGCTCCAAATAATCCCGCCAGCCGCCGTTGGCAACAACAGAAAGCGGCGGATTATCCGGTACGGTGGCCATTGCGCAAGGGTATCACGCCCCTCATCAGGGCTCGCGGCGCAGCGGCGGCGAGGTCTCCCGCGGGCCAAAGCAGCCTTAGCAAAGTCACTGTACAAATTACAAGCAGCGCCGCCCCTGCATTGTGCAACGTGGCCAGAGGCAGGGGCATGGCAAAGTGCAGCATCGCCACGGCGATGCAGATTTGCAGGAGCACCGCGCCAACCAATGCAGCGCCGGCAAATTTCAACCGGCGGCCTCTCGCGCGCGCCACGCTCAAGGCACCAATAAAAATCAGCAGCGAGCCTGCGACGGCGGCGCCAATTCGATGCGTCACGTGGATGGCCACGCGTGCGGGATTCGCGAGCACGCCACCGGTATAATCGACGTCCAACCCGCGCCACAGGACAAAGGCATCGGGGAAATTCATCGGCGGCCACCAAGACTGTTGGCAGGTGGGAAAATCCGGGCACGCCACCGCCGCATAATTGCTGCTGGTCCAACCACCCAACGAGATCTGCAGGAGAAGCAGCGCAAGTCCCGCGAGAGCATATTTTCGCAGCGCCATCTCCGGTGGAGCGAGTTCGCGCCGTTCGGGTGTCAGGCAGAGCCACCAAAGAACGGCTAAGGTCGTCAGGCCGCCGAGCAAATGAGCCGTGACGATCAATGGTTTCAGCAACCGCGTTACCGTCAGGGCACCCAGTGCGCCTTGTAGGCAGACAAGAACGCATGCCAGGACCGGGCCAAGGATGGGCTGACCGGGTTGCTTGCGATTCCACACCGCCCAAACACCCAAGCCGACGATGATGGACCCCAACGTTCCGGCAAAATAGCGATGGATCATTTCGTGCCAGGCTTTGGCGAAATTGTGCCCGGCTTCGGGATAAAGATGTCCATAGCATCCCGGCCAATCAGGACAGCCAAGACCCGCATCCGTGAGGCGCACCCACGCGCCCAGCACCACCACGGCGGCGGCCAGTAGCGCTGCGGCCAAGGCAAGCCGCCGAAACCAGAGCAGGCGCCGTTGAATGTCCATCAGCCGATGGAAGAAAGGCGCAGCAGGCGCTTCAAGTCTTCGAGCATACCCTTGGATTTCGAGCCGGGCCCGTAGAACATCATGACGTTACCCAGCGGGTCGATCAGATACACGCGTTGCGACTGCAGTGCGGAGAGCGGGGCGGGAAGCAGAGCAAGCAAAGGTTCATCCGCGGGACTTGCGCGAATCATGATCAGATCCGGATGCAGCGCCTGCAGCTCATTCAGGTTGCAGCAGTCCTCATCTCCCACAAAAACCCGCTGCACCCGGTTCATCTCTCGATCGAGCGCCAATCTAACCTGACGGGTGTCGTAGAGGCGCTTGGCGCACTCTTCGTCGCAACGACCATGCTGTCCGTACAACAAGGTCCATTTTCCCTTGAGCAGTTGCGGCTGGCTGGCGCCGCCGCGCAAGAGCGGCAAAACCACCGCCGGCAGCGGACGGGGAGGTTCGACCAATTCCCCGGCGTTGACGCGCCCCTCTGGATGCCACTCCTTCCCGTAGTACAGGTAGAAGGACAAACCTAACGGCGCGAAAAAGATCATCGCCACGCCGATGAAGAGGCGCCGTTGCCGCCGATCCCGATCGCCGGGTGGGGTCATGTGAGGCTCTTGCCGCGGGGGCTGGGTTGGTCGGCGCGGCGAAAATTGGTGACGATGTAAAGGACCAGCAATGCCAGGGCCAATCCAAACCATTGCACTGCATAGCCGATGTGGCGCATCGGCGGAAAACCGGGCGCCGACCAGTTGCGCACGTAGCCATCCGGCTCCTGCGGATCGAGCAACACTACTTCGGCGGCCGGCGTCCAGCCCGATTCGTTGAGCAGCTGCACGAGCTCTCGATGTTTGGGAAAATTAGCGACCACCGGGAAAGGCGGGATCAGCGGCGCCGCGACGCCCATTTGAATGCCGGCAACTGGCAGGTTGTCCGCGCGCCCGCGAATGATGCGCGTATCGGCAGCCACGGCGATGGCGGGGCGCTGCGCGCGGCTGCGGCCCAAGGACACCCAACCGCGGTTCACCAGCACCCACCCGCCAGCCTGCAGCGCAAAAGGTGTAATAACGTAATAACCTGCGCGCCCGGCATCCACCATGTTGTCGATCAAGACCTGGCGCGACTCGTCATAATGACCTGAGGCCTCCACATGCTGATATCGCGGCAGCTTGGCGGTGCGCAGGTCGATGGGCTCGGCGGCGCCGCTGCCGGCGGCGAAAGAGTCGAATAGCGCGCGCTTCTCCTGCGCGCGGTGCAGTTGCCAGCGCCCCAGCGAGACCAGCAACGCGATCAGGACGATGGCGAGCAGCGTCGTGAAAACGCGCGGTGCGAAAGTGCGGTTACCGATTTTCACGGGCACGACTATACTGCGAGCCCCTAGGGCCGGACGCGCCGCATGGTATTCAAATATGTCATTCTGGCGATGCTCGTGCTGATCCTGATCAGCTTGGGTAAAGCCCTGTATCATTTATCGAGCAGACGCGAAGACGACGGCAAAAAAATGGTTGCGGCGCTCGCCTGGCGCATCGCATTGTCGGTGGCGCTGTTCGTACTGCTAATCGTTGCCTATTACAGCGGCTGGATCTCACCCACCCATATCGCGTCTCACAGCCAATAGACGAAGAAAAAGAGGCCGAGCCAAACCACATCGACGAAGTGCCAGTACCAAGCGACGGCTTCGAATCCGAAATGTCTCTTCGGGGTGAAATGGCCGCGCAGCACCCGGAACCAGATCACCGTCAGCATGATGGCACCCACGGTGACATGCATGCCGTGAAAGCCGGTCAGCATAAAAAACGTCGATCCGTAAATGCCGGTGCCCAAGGTCAGTCCGAGTTCCGTGTAGGCCTCGTGATATTCAGTCGCTTGCAGGGCAACGAATGAGAATCCCAGCAAGAATGTCAGCGCCAGGAAAATCTTCAAGCGCGTTCGGTGCCCGGTAATCAAGGCATGGTGTGCGATCGTGACGGTGACGCTGCTCGATAGCAAGATGGCAGTGTTGATCACCGGCAGTCCGAGCGCGGGCACCGTTTCGAAGGTCCCATTGGCTCTGGGCCCCAAGGCCGCAGGTCCGTTGGTTGGCCACACCCCGTCATAGTTGTTCCACAGCAGCAGCTTGCTGAAAATCTTGACGCCGTCCCCCGACAGCCACGGCACCGAGAGATTGCGCGCATAAAACAGTGCGCCGAAGAACGCGGCAAAAAACATCACTTCGGAGAAAATGAACCACATCATTCCCATGCGGAACGAGCGATCCACCGCCATGTTGTACATCCCCGCCTGGTTTTCGCCGATGACGGTGTGAAACCAAAATATAAACAGCAAGGCCAGCATGCTGAAGCCCGGGATCAGGGCCCATGCCGGCATCCAGCCGTTCAAGGTTGCGATGGCGCCGGACATCAACGTGAAGAGCGTGATGGATCCGTAAATGGGCCACGGGCTGCTATGCGGGATGTAGTACTGATCGGCTTCCGAGTGCGCTTGCGCCATAGTCAAAATCTCTAATCGGTGGACGACAATAGTTTAACCAGTGAATCTACTGGCGTGTTGCGGTTTGGGTCGTGTCATAGAACGTATAGGCCAAGGTCAGCCTGTCCACATTCAACGGCAGCTTCGGATCCACGATGAATCGCAGCGGCATCTGGCGGCCTTCCCCCACGCCGAACTTTTGCGGCGTGAAACAGAAACATTCGGTCTTGTGAAAATATTGTGCCGTGCCGCTGGGCGAAATGCTCGGGACCGCCTGAGCCACAGAGGCCACCGAGGTCAAATTCTTGGCGTAGAACTCGGTGTCATAAAGCTTGCCGGGATGAACGCGCATCGAGGCGACCTGGGGCCTGAATTCGTAGCTGCCCACCGATGCCGGGGAAGCGACGAACTCCACCGTCACCTCGCGGTTCGGATCGATCAACTCCTGCACCACCGCGGGGCCATCTTTGGCCTCGGCGTTGCCGATGCCGACCGCCCGGCAAAACACGTCGTAGAGAGGCACCAGCGCCCAGCCGAATGCAAAGCTACCCGCCGTCATGACCAGCAGGCTTAAGAGCAGCTTGCGATTGGCGCGCTTGCGATCCATCAATGACGGCTGCGGAAGATCAGCAACGCGATGAAGCCCAAATAAAACGCGAGCGCCACGGCCGCCAATCCCAGCGCCGCATATTTGATCCTGAGCTTGCGAGGGACCGTCGCGTTCACTTGACCTCAGGCGCAGTGGTGAAGCTGTGATAGGGCGCGGGCGAGGGCAGGGTCCATTCCAAACCGTTCGGACGCGCGCCGTCCCACACCAAGTCACTCGCCTTCTGCCCGCCGCGTATGCACTGAAGGACCATGACAGCGAAGAGAATCTGCGAAATCCCGAAGCCGAAGCCGCCGATGGAGGAAACCATGTTCCAGTCGGTGAACTGCACGGCATAATCGGGGATGCGCCGCGGCATGCCGGCCAAGCCGAGGAAGTGCTGAGGGAAGAACAGCACGTTGACGAAAACCGCCGACAGCCAGAAGTGCCATTTGGCCAACGCCATGTTGTACATGTGGCCGGTCCACTTGGGAATCCAATAGTAAACCGCCGCCATGATGGCGAAGATCGCGCCAGGAACGAGCACGTAGTGGAAGTGCGCGACTACGAAGTAGGTTTGATTATATTGGAAATCCACCGGCACGATGGCGAGCATGACGCCCGAAAAGCCGCCGATGGTGAACAAGAACAGGAAGGCCAAGGCGAACAGCATGGGCGGTTCGAAGCTCAGAGAGCCGCGCCACAGCGTTGCGGTCCAGTTGAACACCTTCACGCCCGTGGGCACCGCGATCAACATGGTGGACATCATGTAGAACAACTGCGCCGCGACGGGCATGCCATCTGCGAACATGTGGTGGCCCCACACGATGAAGGACAGGAATGCGATCGAGGCGATGGCGTAAATCATCGAGGTCGCGCCGAACAAGGGCTTGCGCGCAAAGGTGGGCAGGATCTCCGAGATGATGCCGAAGGCCGGCAGAATCATGATGTAAACCTCCGGATGTCCGAAAAACCAGAAGATGTGCTCGAACATCACCGGGTCTCCGCCACCGGCCGCGTTGAAGAAGCTGGTCTTGAAGAAATGATCGGTCAGCAGCATGGTGACCGCGCCCGCCAGCACCGGCATCACCGCAATCAGCAAATACGCGGTAATCA
>JANYAD010000075.1 GCA_025355165.1 Gammaproteobacteria bacterium
CATAGGGACTCAAGAAGCGGACGCGCACGCCTTCGAGGATCTCGCTGCGCGGGATTTCCCCGCGCTCGACCTTTACGCCACGAACGATCGCTCCGCGGCCATGGCTCACGTAGCAGATGCGGAGGGAATCATCGCGCATCACTTTCAGTTCGACGAGGCATTGCTGCAATCGGCGACCAAGTTGCGGTGGATACAATCCCTGACGACCGGAACCGACGGAATCCTGGCCCTTCCGAGTCTTCGCCCTGACGTCATTGTCACCTCCACACGCGGCATGCACGGTCCGCAAATGTCCGAATTGGTATTTCTGCAAATGCTGGCCTTGTCGCGACGTTTTTCCTTTATCCAACGCAACCAACGAGAAAAGCATTGGATTCGCTGGCCGCAACCCCTACTGATGAATAAGACCATCGTCATAGTCGGTGTGGGAAAGATCGCCGAGGCGCTGGCATCGCGCTGCGCGTGCTTCGGTATGACAGTCTATGGCGTATCACAGTCTGCTCGTATGCCCCCCGGATTTCGGGGCGTATACGGTCGGGCGCAATTAGCTCAGGCCGCCGCAATGGCAGACTTTCTGGTGCTGCTCGTACCCTATACGTCCGATACGGAGAGTCTCATCGATGCCCGCATCATCGAGGCGATGAAACCGAGCGGGTTCTTGATTAACGTGGCACGCGGCGGCGTGCTGGATGAGGGCGCGTTGCTGGAGGCGCTGCGCAATCGGAAAATTGCGGGTGCCGCGCTTGACGTGTTTCGCGAAACACCCTTGCCTCCCGAAGACCCTCTGTGGGCGGAGGAGCAGATCATCATTACACCGATGCTGGGTGGAATGAGCGACATCTATTTGGATCAGGCATATCCGATTGTGCGCGACAATTTGCAGTATTTTTTAACGGGTGATACTCGCTCGATGCACAACGTGGTCGAACATTAGTCATTTGAGTTGATTTGTCGGCGGGGAAAGACTGATTAGCGTCATCGACGCCGCACGAATGAGAAAAGAAGTTGTTTGAAAAGGGGGAGATAGCGATGAAAGACGCAAACCGGGACAAAGCAGTGGCTGGCAGGTGCGCTTGGTTAGCCCTGTTAGCTGCGGCGGCAGTGTGGGGAGGTGGCGCTCGAGTTACGCTCGCAGCGGCGCCAGGCACGGAATCCGCGGAGGGCGGATTGGAAGAAATCGTCGTCACGGCCCTTCGGCGCGAAACTAATTTGAGCAACACGCCGATTTCATTGTCAGCGCTCTCCGCAACGGAGATGGAAAGGGATCGCGTCGTCACCATGGAAGACGTCGCGCGGATGGTGCCGAGTCTCGTCTTCATGCCTCAATCGGCGAGCGAAACGTACCTCTCCATTCGCGGCACCTCGACGATCGACGACTCGACCGGCACCGATCAGGGCGTGAATATGTTCGTTGACGATGTGGTGAGAACCGGTATCGCCGACCTGCAACCTGATTTGTACGACATGGAGCGTGTCGAAGTCCTGAAGGGCCCTCAGGGCACCCTCTTTGGGCGCAATTCGCTCGGCGGCACGTTGTCGCTCTACACCAAAAACCCCGGCTTCAAGACCGAAGGCAGTGCCGAGGCTTCCTTCGGTCAGAATAATTTGATCGAAGCGAAAGGAATGTTCAACACACCGTTGATCGACAACATACTGGCAGCGCGCCTTGTTGTGTCGGCGCACTCGAATGGCGGCTACGTGAATGATACGGTGACCCACACCGACATCGGGAAACTCAGCCGCTTCTCGACGCGAGCCAAGGTGCTGTATACACCGAATGATGACGTCAAGGTCGTCGGCGGGTTCGACTACCTGACTTCGCGCGGCGACGCCCCTGTATGGGCTCAGACGAATTTTTCGCCCGCGTTGGAGCCCACCTTCGTCAGTGGTCCCACTCAGACTTCACAGGCGGATCCCGGTAAACGGAACCAAAACATTTGGGGCCTCAACGTCCGCGCGGACTGGACACAGCCAGTCGGCACATGGACGTCGATCAGCGGCTATCGGCACGTGAACGTGTTAGACCGTACCCTCGAAACGGGCGATCCACTTGATGTGCTGACCTTACAAACCCAGGAGCAGGATCGCCAATTCTCCGAGGAACTCAGGCTCGCCTCACCGGTAGAGCAGCGCCTAAGCTGGGTAGCGGGGGTCTACTATTTGAACTCCGATAAGGCGCGGCCAATCGATGGCGTTCTCAACATTCTCGATTGCGGAGCGGTCTGCCACGGGCCGGGCGGGGGCCTGCCCGGAGTCGCCGATTATATCGCGAGCCAGGATACCCGCACCATCAGCTACGCAGGATTCATCGACGGCAATTTCGCCATCACCGATACACTCAAGATCGATCTTGGCGGGCGATACACCTATGAAAAGAAGAGTGGTTTCGCCAATCTCAATCACTCTAATCATTTTTTTGGTCCGGCGATCGAGGGCGATTTTTCCCATTCCTGGAAGGCTTTCACGCCCAAGCTGACGCTGACCTATAAGCCGGTCGACACACTGTTGACCTACGCCACCGTTTCTAAGGGATTTCAGAGCGGCGGCTTCAACACCCAGGGCGGCGATCAGACGTCCCTGACTCTGCCGTTCGATTCCGAATATGTGTGGAACTATGAAGTCGGCGTCAAATTCGACGGCATGAATCACCGGGTCCAAGCGAATGCCAGTGTTTTCACCGATCGTTATTCGAATCTACAGGTGATTCAGAATGTGACCTCTCCGCAGGGATTTTTCACCGCGACCACCAATGCCGGCGCGGCCAAGGTCGATGGGCTCGAAACGGATATCCAGGTTGCGCCCACCAACTGGATGTTGCTCGGATTGCGATACGACTATCTGAAGAGCAAGTTGACCAGTTACTCGGTGGACAACGGCGACGGAACGTTTACCACCTATAATGGCAACGAGGTGCCCTTCATCGCCAAGAATCGGGTGACCGGGTCGGTTGATCTGCATACCGAGCTGTCGGGAGGCAGCCGCATCGGCATCGGCGGCGACTATTCTTATCGAAGCCCGTATTACATCACTCCGGGGAACAGCGTCGATACGCCGGACTATGTCACACGCTTGACCGCCTGGCGCGGCCTGGTGAACATGCATGCGTCGTGGAAGTCGGCGGACGAACGCCATGAGGTCGCGCTGTTTGCGCAGAATTTAACCAACATTCATTACGGCTTGCTGCCGGCCGATTTGTCAGTTTTCGTGCAAACAGGCCCGGAACATTTTAACGTTCCGCCCAACTATCTCTACAACATGCGCCCAGGTCCGTATCAATCGATTGGCATCACTTTCCGTGAGAAGTTCTAGTCACTGCGGGTGGGCGGCTTTGCACGGCACAGTGACGGAGGGTAAGAGCCGGTTCCTGGCGTGCCTGGCTCCCTTGTTATGGTGCGCCCTACTCGAAACCGTGGGCATCGAGCCGGCTGCGGCCGGCGACGCCTATTCCATCACCGGATCGATCGCAGGACCGGACGGCATGTGGGATTATGCTGCGGTCGGCTCGACGGATAATCGGCTCTACCTTGCACAAGGCGAGCACATTTCGATACTGGACCTTGGCGGCTCCGGCATCTGGACGCGAATTGATTTGCCGGGGGCTATGTGGCACGGCGTAGTGCCGCTGGACTCCCGCGGTCTGGTGCTTGGCACCAATGGTCAAACCCATGCGCTGACGCTATTTGATGCCAAGTCGCGCAACCTGGTGAGCGAAATACATACCGGTATCGGTCCGAAATCGGCGCTTTCTGGCAAGTTGGCGCAATTTGCCGTGCTGGCCGATCCCGACGCGCTCCTGCTTGAGCCCAAGAGTGGCCTGGTTGCCGCGGTCAACGGCGGCAGTGGCGAGGTGGTATTCGTGGACGTTGATCGCAGGGCTGTCGTCGGGCGCGCCCGGGTGGGTGGCAAGTTGGAGTTTGCTGTCGCCGATGGGAAGGGCAGCCTTTACGTCAATGTGCAGACCGCGCATGAGATCGCGGTGATCGACGCACTGGCGTTCAAGGTCACGCGACGCATTCCGATGACTGGATGCCTCGAGCCCAAAGGCCTCGCTTACGATCCGCGCACTGATTTGCTGATCTCTGGGTGCGATAATGGAATCGCCCATTTCATCATTGCCCAGACAGGACAATCGCTTGTCAGCTTAAAAATCGGGCGCGGGGCCGACGCGGTCATGATAGACGTGGCCCGCCATCGCGCGTTCGTAGCCAGCGGCGAGGACGCGGTGTTGAGCATATTTGATATCGAGGATCCCGAGCATATAGCCCTGCTGCAAACATTATCGACCGAGAAGGGAACTCGTCTCGGCGCCGTTGACCCCCAGACGGGGCTTCTCTACCTGCCATCCGGAAAATTGGCGCCCCCCATTGCGCCGCGGCCTTGGCCGTCGGTGCTGCCAGGCACTTTCCACGTTCTGGTCGTCGGTTTGAGCCACCCTTCGCCGGACCGTCAATGAAACGCCGCCATTTCTTGACGGGCGCGTGCGCAACGATGGCCGCGGGTGCATTGGCGCGCCACGACGCGCGCGGGGCGGGCCGGCCACCCATTAAAAACTTCCGAATCGATATTCACCACCACATCGCGCCGCCGGCCTATGTGGAGGAAATGAGGTCGATGCTCTACGGTCCGACGCTGGGTTGGTCCCCGGTCAACTCGATCGACGACATGGACAACGCCGGCGTCGCCACGGCGATCACCTCGATCACGACGCCAGGGGTCTGGCTGGGCGATGATCGCCAAGGTCGCCGAGTGGCCCGTGAGTGCAATGACTATGGTGCCAAAATGGTCGGCGACTACCCGGGCCGTTTCGGCATGTTTGCGGCGCTGCCTTTGCCGGATACCGAGGGAAGCCTGCGCGAGATCGAGTACGGACTCGACGTGCTCAAGGCGGATGGCATCGCCGTGTTCACGAGCTATCGAGACGTATGGCTTGGCGATCCGCGATTCGATCCAATCATGGAAATCCTGAACCATCGAGGGGCGCTCGTATTTGTGCATCCCGACGCGCCGCTCTGTTGCCGCAACTTGTCGAGCGGCTTGTTCAACAGCGCCGTCATCGAGTACTCGACCGATACCACTCGCGCCATCGCCAACTTATTGTTCGGCGGCGTCATCAGCCGCTTTCCCCACATCCGCTGGATATTCTCTCACGGTGGAGGCACGGTTCCGTTCATCGTCGAGCGCCTCACCAGGCTTGCGCAAGCCGACAAAAAACTGGCCGATGCGGTACCAAACGGGGTGATGGCTGAACTACAACGCTTTCACTACGATCTTGCACAAGCTTCATCCCCCGCGGCATTGGCTGCGCTGACGCGAATCATCCCGCTATCTCAATTACTTTGGGGCACGGACTTTCCATTTCGTCGAGGCGAAGAATATGTCCGGCAACACGTCGAGTTTGGCTTTAACGACGCTGATCTGCGCAAGATTGGGCGCGAAAACTCGTTGCAGCTGCTGCCGCGCTGGCAATCGGCGGGGGCCTAGGGCTTGGTAGCAGTGGACACCGCTGCGCACCGTGGACTACCCGCGCCTGCCGCGTTGCTTACCCTCGCCTTGTGTGGCGCAGCCGCGCTGTTTGAGGGATTTGACAATCAATCCATGGGCGTTGCCGCGCCCATGTTGTTTCGCGAGTTTTCGGTAGCGCCGTCTCAAGCCGGCATCATATTCAGCGCCGCCACGTTTGGCTTGTTCTTCGGAGCGGCCATTGGTGGACGAGTGGCGGACCATATCGGACGGCAGAAAACATTAGCCATCTCTTTGTTGCTGTTCGGTTGTTGTTCGCTACTCACGGCCGAGTCCGGGAGCGCCCGTATGATCCTGCTATCACGGTTGCTGACGGGGCTGGGTTGCGGCGGAGCCATGCCCGCCTTTATCTCCATGGCGTCGGAGGCGGTTGAATCCAGCCGGCGCCTGGCCGCCGTCACCCTGGTGATGGCGGCCCTCCCCTTAGGCGGCGCGTTGGCCGGCGTCATGGCGCTTGGTGATTCTGTGGGGTGGGGTTGGCGTCCTATTTTCATCTTCGGCGGTATTGCTCCACTCATTGTAGCGCTCGCCCTCCTCGTAACTCTTCGCCATTCGCCGCGGGCGAGCCAGGCGCAGACGCGGCAGACGCTCGCCGACCGCGCTGCGCCAACGATTTCTATCGGCAAGGTTTTGTGGGCGGAACGCACCGGCGCGACGATATTGTTGTGGATCGGTTTCTTTTTTACTCAGCTGGTGCTCTTCCTCATGGTCAATTGGCTGCCTTCCCTGATCATCGGCATCGGCTTTTCGCATTCGCAGGCGAGTCTCGCGTCCATCGGATTCAATTTAGCGGGATGCCTGGGGGCCGCATTGCTGGGACGATTCCACGCCGGGCCACGTCGACGTTTATGGGTGATTCTTACGTACGGAGGCATCGCGGTTGCTCTGCTGGGATTGGTTGCAACGTCTGCCTTGGGGAAAGTGTTTTCAGTCATCATCGTCGCAAGCTCGCTGGCGGGAGTCTTTATCGTCGGGGCGCAATTAATTTTATTCGCGCTCGCACCGCTCTATTATTCCGCCGCCAATCGCGGTACCGGTGTCGGGGCGGCCGTGGCTGTCGGTAGACTGGGCTCGGTCGCTGGACCCTTGCTTGCTTCGGCGGTCCTTGCTGCGGGCAACGGCAGCACCGCGGTATTGATGGCAATTTTCCCGTTCGTGATTTTGGCGGGTGCCGCCGCCCTGGGCCTCACATGGCAAGCGCAGAGCGGCGAATGAAACGAGAACTCGCGACTGGACTCAGAACGCGCGGTCGAAAGGGAAAACAATCATGGCGCTAACCCTCTATTACGCCCCGATTTCGTGTGCACTGGTGCCGTATGTTGCGCTGACCGAGGCGAGAGCTCAATTCGACGTTCACCTCATCAACGTTCGAAGTGGCGAGCAGTTGAGCGCGGATTATTTAAAGATGAATCCCAAGCACAAGGTGCCGGTGCTTTTAATCGATGGCCAGCCGCTGACGGAGAATGTCGCAATACTGCAATGGATCGCCCACCAATATCCCGAGGCGCGTTTGCTGCCGACGGAGCTCGACGAATTCAAGGCTATCTCGCTGCTCGCCTGGTGTGCATCGGGAATCCATCCTCACCTAAGTCCGAACTTGGCGCCCGAGCGGTATTGCGATGTTCCCGGCTCCGAGGGCGGTGTCAGACGCTGCGCCCAGCGCTTCTTGCTCGAGAGTTTCCGCATCGCGGACCAGATGCTGCGGAACCGAGAATGGTTTTTCGATCATTTCACCTTGCCGGACATTTATTTTTTCTGGTGTTATCGGCGAGCCAGTCTTTTCAACGTCGATACTTCGGGGCTGCCGAACTGCCGCCTGCACTACAACCGCGTTCTAACCAGCCGAGTGTGGCGACAGTAGCGGCCTTCGAAGCGGCCAGCCTCGCACGGCTGGGCCTCCAGTTGCGGGTGAGTTGAGTCAGTGCTACTTTCAAACGCCCCAAAAGATGTTGCCTTGAGCACAGTGGATCCACACCGCTTTATGGAGAGCCGCCAGGGAGCCTTTAACCGACGGCAGATGCTGATCTCTGCTATGGCCCTGGGGGCCGATTGCCTTCTGGGCTCGTCGCGAGCTTTTGGGCGCGACAAGGCGGTGGCTAACCGAATTATCGATGTTCATCATCATTTTTTTCCCCCCGTGTTCCGGGAAGCCAGCGCGAAATTTCTGAAAGCGGCGTTTGGCGAAGTCCCGGCCGCGATCAGGGATTGGAGCCCTTCCCTCGACATCGAATCCATGGATCGCAATGGCATCAGCCTGGCAGTCATCAACACGTCGGCGCGCCCTCCGGAGCCCGGCGCCGTCACCCTCGATGCGTACCGTGCACAGACACGGGAAGCGAACGACTATGCCGCCAAGATGGTTCAGGATCATCCGAAGCGCTTTGCGCAGTTTGGATTTTTGCCCATGCCGGACGTAGAGGGCAGCCTGCGCGAGATTGAGTACGTTCTCGACCAGTTGAAAGCGCCAGGCATTGGCATGATGACAAGCTACGGGTTCCGGTGGCAGGGCAATCCTGCGTTCGCGCCGATCCTCGAGGAACTGCATCGGCGCAAGGCCGTCGTATTTTGCCATCCGCTGCCGGCTGCCTGCTGCAGGGCGTTGATGCCCGATGTGGTTCCCAGAGAACCGCTGCTTCTGGAGTTTCCTTACGACACAGGCCGGGCGGTAGCGAGCCTGCTTATGAGCGGAGCTTTTTCGATCTATCACGATATTCGCTGGGTTTTCTGCCACTGCGGCGATGTCGTCCCGGCCCTGTCAGGACGAATGCGCAACTTGATTGCAGAAATGCCCGCTGAGGAGGTTGCGAAATTCGCACCGCGGGGCATGGACTATGAACTGCAACGACAATTCTACGACACGGCGGATGCCGCCTACGGCCCCAGCATGGCGGCGATCCAGAGTTATATTCCCGCGTCGCAAATCATATTTGGCACCGACTATCCGTACGTTTCAATCGAGAGCAATTTGAAGGAACTGCGCGAGCGCCATCTGAATGCGCGTCAAATGCAGGGGATTTCCACAGACAATGTGCTTCGGCTCATGCCGCGACTCCTGTAGGTCAAGCTTATGAGCAGCCCCGTGCAAGCTGGCGCATGTGTCCTCAACCGCCGTGAATTCATTCACTCCGCTGCCAGCGTCGGCGGCGGGCTCCTTCTCGCGTTTGGCTGGCCCGTCGGGCGCCTTGAGGCCGAGCAAAACATACCAACCACGCGCTCACCTTCCGCGTTTTTGGAGATCGGAACCGACGGTACGATCACCGTCACCTCCCCGGCTGTAGAAATGGGGCAGGGGGGCCACACAGCAATGCCCATGATTCTGATCGAGGAACTGGGCGGCGATTGGAATCGCGTGCAGGTGAAGGACGCGCCGGCAGGTGTGGTGTACAACAATCCCGTCTTTCATCAGCAGTCGACCGTCGGTAGCTTTTCCGTGCGCGGCTGGTATGCGGAGCTGCGGCGTATAGGGGCAACGGCACGCGAGATGCTGCTGCAGGCGGCAGCGGCGGACTGGGACGTGCCGGCCGGTGAATTGAATGCGGCGAACAGCGTCATCAGCCACCCAACGAGCGGCCGCTCGTGCCACTTCGGCAGCGTGGCGTCGATGGCCGCGCGCCTGCCGGTACCGCAGCACCCCACGTTGAAATCGAGCGTCGACTTCAACCTTATCGGAACGTCGCCACGCCGCGTGGAATTGAGCAAAAAAATTGACGGCAGCGCGCGCTACGGAATTGACGTGACGCTCCCGAATATGTTGTACGCAGCGATCAAGATGTCCCCGACTTTGAGCGGGACTCTCAAATCCTTCGATGACTCCGCCGCACAGCGGGCGGCCGGCTATCGCGCCACGGTGCCGCTGCCCGACGGCATGATCGTGATTGCCGACTCCTACTGGCAGGCGCGCCAAGCGCTGGCACAGGTCAACGTGGAATATGCCCCTGGCAAGCTCGCGGGTGTCGACAGTCCACAAATCTCGCAGATCCTGCGGGCGGCCTTCACAGAGCCCGGCGCCGTCGTGCGCAGCGAGGGCGATGCGCCGGCCGTCCTGGCTCGATTGCCTAACACCTTGGAGGCTGTGTACGAGGTTCCTTACCTGGCGCACGCCTGCATGGAGCCCATGAATTGTACGGCAAACATCGATGCCGCCGGTTGCGAGGTGTGGTGCGGTACCCAGGCACCGCAGGGCGCGCAGCAGGCTGCCGCCAGCGTGCTGAAAATTCCCATCGAGCAGGTGCGCGTGCACACACAGTACTTGGGCGGCGGGTTCGGACGCCGCGGCGAATCCGACTTCGTCGTGCAGGCCGTGATGGCCGCCAAAGCCGTCGGCCGACCCGTCAAACTGATCTGGTCGCGCGAGGAAGATATTCAGCACGACTATTACCGGCCGGCCGCCGCCATTCGGTTCCGCGCCGCTTTGGACGGCGAAAAGCGATTGTCCGCGCTCGAGTGTGTCGTGGTCACCTCGTCGGCGCCCACCAGAATCGGCGCTGGGCCCGCTTTCTATACCGGCAGCATCGCCGATTCCAATTACTCATACGCCGTTCCAAATTTTCGCGTCACCGGTCTCGACAAAGATCTGGGTGTGCGTTTCGGTTTCTGGCGTTCGGTCAACGAGTCGCATAACCCCTTCATGCTTGAGGGATTCATCGACGAGATCGCTCACCATCTGCAGCAGGATCCCTACCAGTTTCGGCGCAGCTTGCTGCAGCATGGGCGGGGCAGGCGGCAGCTCGCCGTTCTCGACCTGGCCGCCGAAAAAGCGGGCTGGCGCAACCGAAGGGCTGGGCATGCGTTGGGAATCGCTGCATTCGAAGCATTTGGCAGCTTCATCGCCACAGTGGCGGATATTTCCATGAAGGGCCCGGAGATTCGGCTGCATCGAGTGGTCACGGCAATTGATTGCGGGGTCGCTATACACCCAGACAACATCCAGGCACAGCTCGAGGGCGGCATGGTCTACGGCCTGACCGCAGCGCTTCGCGGACAAATCACGCTGGCAAACGGAGCCGTCGAACAAACCAATTTCACCGACTACCGCATGCTAACGATGGCCGAGATGCCGCGCGTCGAGTGCCACGTGTTGCCCAGCACAGAAGCACCGGGGGGAATCGGCGAGCCGGGAACCGCACCGATCGCTCCCGCGCTCGCCAATGCCATCTATGCGGCGACCGGCAACCGGCTGAGGTCCCTGCCGCTGTCAAGCCACGGCCTGACCTACTCCGCACAGAGGACCTGACCATGTTGGAGTTGCAAGTCAACGGCAAAGCGTATCGAGTAGATGTTGATCCCACCACTCCCCTACTCTGGGTGCTGCGCGACGGGCTTGATCTGATTGGCACGAAATTCGGCTGCGGCGTTGGCGCCTGCGGGGCGTGTACAGTGCTAATGGATGGTCAGGCAATGCGCTCTTGCGTGGTTCCGGTCAGCGCGGTGGCGGGCAAGGCCGTTACAACCATCGAGGGGCTGTCCAACGATGGCTCTCATCCGGTGCAACAAGCGTGGCTTGCCGAAAGCGTTCCACAGTGCGGTTATTGCCAGTCGGGCATGATGCTTGCCGCTGTCGCACTGCTGAAGCACAAGCCGCAACCTACTGACGCCGACATCGACACGGCCATGACCAACATCTGTCGCTGCGGAACCTACAATCGCATCCGTCGTGCGATTCATGCGGCGGCGCGGAGAAATCTATATGTCTAGCATTGATATTCAGCGGCGCGGATTTATCGGAGGTGTGTTGGCCGGAGCCGCGCTGACGACACGGCCTGTCGAGGCCGCCCAGACGCTCATTCCAAAAATCGCCCCGCTGCGCGACAAGATTACGCTAGAGGAGCATTTTGTATTGCCGAGTTCCTTCGGAACCACATTTCATCCGCTCGGCCTGACGCCCGAGACCTGGCGCAACATCGAAGCGAAACTACTCGAAGTGAACGAACAGCGCCTGCCGCAGATGGATGCCAACGGCATTGCCATGCAAGTCCTATCTCTGACGGCGAACGGCATCCAAGGGGAAACCGATCGCGCACTTGCGATCGACCACGCCCGGGCTGCCAACGACTGGCTGGCGCAAAAATTTCTGGCCCCCCACCCAACGCGCTTTGCCGGCTTCGCCGCCGTGGCATTGCAAGATCCGGTGGCAGCCGCCGCCGAAGCGCAGCGCGCAGTAACGCAGCTGAACTTCAAGGGAGTGCTGGTCAACGGCGCCAGCAACTCGGGAGACGCAGATCACGCCGAATACCTGGACCTGCCGAAATTCGCGCCCTTCTGGGAACGAGTAGAATCCCTCGGAGTACCCGTATATTTGCACCCGCGGGCACCCTTGCCGAGCCAACGCGTGATCTACGAAGGGCATGACGAGATGATGGGCCCCATGTGGGCTTTCGGCGCCGAAACCGCGGCGCACGCGCTGCGTCTGATCACCAGCGGGTTATTCGATCGATATCCTCGCCAGCAAATGATTCTCGGTCATATGGGTGAAGGATTGGTCGCCATGATGGCCCGTGCACAACGACGGTTCGAATATGCCCCCTGCGGCAAGAAGCTGCAAAAGCCGCTTAGCCAGTATTTGCGGGACCACTTCTACATCACAACCAGTGGAAATTTTCACACTCCGACCCTGAATAACGTCATCGAGGAGGTGGGGATCGACCGCGTCATGTTTTCCGTCGACTATCCGTACGAAAGCATGTCAGAAGGTGCAGCTTGGTTCGATAACTGTCCACTGGACGGCGAGGCGCGCGCTAAGGTGGGGCGGTTGAACGCGTGCCGTTTGCTGAAAATCAATCCGGCGTAGCTCTCTGACCCAGGGGTTATGTCACCGGGTCGGTACTGGTTCAAACATGGGAGCAACTGACACGGCTGGCGCTAAGTACATGAGCATCGGATATTGGGCGCGCGCTGAAGCTGCTTGCGAAGTTCCGCCACATTCATTGCCTTGCGGCAGGTATTCGACACGTTGCATGACCGCCTTCGCCGATTCGGACGAGCCTTTCGTCACGGGAAAGGGGCCATGCCCAATCCGTTGCCGCCCGCGAATTGGAAAGAGGTGCATCCGGCGCTTTGAGCGTAAATGTAATGCGCCGGGCAGAACGGATGCGCGCCGGCGACCAGCGCGCCTTGATCCTCGGTCGCATGTCGATGCCAATAACACAAGCGCGAACAAGCTTGCCGCAGCAATCGCAAAAAGACATCTCACGCAGAACTCCTTGAGTTCTTGAGGCAAACCGTTCCCGGGGCCAATGAATCGCGCATCAGAGGCACGGCTTCCTGCATCATCCTGCGGAATCCACTCAAACGTCAGCACGATTCCGCTTATGAAAGCGGTCCGTGATGCACCGGCCGCGCCAGCCCAAAGCGGCTGTCACGTCCGCTGCCTAAGCCCTTCCGAAATAGCTTGCGTCGGCCGATGACGGTCGTTCGATCCCCGGAGCGGCCCTGCGCGGTCCGGGTCGTTGTGACCGGAGTTTTCTTGGTCTGGCCCGGCCGTTCGCGTGTTCCTATGCTCGCCCGGTACCAGCGCATCGAAGGCGTGACTCTGATTCGCCTCACGGACTTCGTCCGTTGCCACCTCCTGTGGCAGGTGCGCTTTCGTTCGTTGATGAGTCTGTTTGGTTCCTAGATCGGACACCATTTGGACCCCGCCCTACCCAGCGAAGGGACCAATGGGGTCCTCTTGAGACAGGAACCAAACCACATGACACTCATCACCAAAGTACTCACCGAACAACTCCTCGCCAACGGCCGCACAACACGCCGCGATGGACACGGCGACGAAGCACTCGACTTCAATCCCGTCGTCAAACTCTTCACCCCTGACGCGCAATGCACCTGGCTCCTCACGGAACTCGACCCAGACGGCGGTCTCGCCTTCGGCCTCTGCGATCTCGGCCTCGGGGAGCCGGAGCTGGGCTATGTCAGCCTCATCAAACTTAGCTCAGTGCGCGGGAAGTTTGGCCTTCCCGTCGAGCGCGATCTGCACTTTGAACCTAACAAGTCGATTTCGGCTTATGCCGAAGAGGCTCGCGCGAACAGGCGAATCGTCACCTAGTGCCTTCTAGACCGCGTCGCCAGCGAGGCGGTTCTATTTCCTCGTTCTGAATCCAAGCGTTGCGGAAAACCGCTAGGTCGCCGTGCTCATACAGTATTGCAAGCGGCGGCATACTCGATGGACGCGCGATTGCAATTCTCGGCACACTTTGCATTGCCATGATGCCGCCGAGAAAAATGCCGAAAGTCGAGAAGCTCTCGGATGAATTCGGACAGTACAGAATCCTGCTCACCTGCAAGTG
>JANYAD010000035.1 GCA_025355165.1 Gammaproteobacteria bacterium
AACAGGAACCTGCAGCGCCCGGAGGCCATGATAATGCCATGCACACAGGGGTCCTGTTTCCAGGCCAATGCGCTCCGCCCGGGGCGCTCGCTCCTGGATAGTGAATGCGAGGGCTTCAGGCGTTGATGAGCATTTGCCCGCCCAGACCTTTCTTCCATTCTCATCCACAACACACACGCTGGTGAGTTTCTCCGACACGCCCAGTCCGACATACTGCTTCACGGCTGCTCTCCTGCTGTTGGCGCTACCATGGCTGCTGCCACGGCTAAGGTTATGCCCGGAAGTAGAGCAGCCGCTCGCCATTACGCTATGTGCAATTCTGACCAGGTGGTGAACCGAACTAGAATATCAATGCCTACCGGTAATCGCCACGCGAAACCTGAAGGGCTCCATACGATAAAGTTGATGTCATTTAAGCCCTCAAGTGACTCCCCGGGCAAAGGGTGGACCGGCAGCACGCTCTGGATTGTTTCGCGTGATCCGAGCGACGCGGGGCGGCCCCGAGGCGGACCGTGTCATCGCCGCACCGTCTCTGCAGCAGGCGGCGAACATTGGCGGGCTGCAGATTGCGCACGAACACATGTGCGAAGCAGCGGCCGGGTGGAATACAAACTTAAACACGGCAGTACCGGCGGTCACAGATAAGCTACAAAATTAGAAATCGAAACTTTGTATCAACGAATCCGGGACGTTTGCTAGGCGGACAACGGTTCCGCAGTCGGTGCTGTTTGTGCGTTAGTAGGCACTGAGAGTGGAGTTGCTCGTTTGGCCACGGGTAAATAATCAAGCTGAGGCGGTTTCCAATTTAGTATCCATTTCATAGTTGTGGACGAAATCGTGTGGTACGGGTGGGCCCCAATTGGCCAGGCTATCGGCCATCGCGTAGTTTTGTGGAAGCCAATGTGCGTAATCGTCGATGTAGTCCATATCGGAGTAGTATTCGAACCATGAACCCCAAGGGTCTTGTATATAATGAAAAAAATTAGAACCGATTGTATGCCGCCCGAACCCCCAGTCGCCGCGTCCGGTTTTGGCGACTAGCGCTCGGCCCCCGCGCCCAACCTCATCTGGATCACCTACCAGAAAGCTCGCATGGTGAAATCCCACTCCCGTCGATTTGGCGAACGCCACGACGTGATGGTCACTGTTCTTCCGTGCACAACAGAAAGCAATCACGTCCTGCGCTCGGTCGGCCAGTCCCATGCCGAGGACCTCGGTCATGAAACTCACACTTCTCGGTACATCAGGGCTGAAGACCAGTACGTGTCCGAGACGGAGTGGCTTCGCCGGCGGATAGGACGCGCTCGGAAGTATCGCTGAGCGGCGCTTTCGAATAAGTCGCCCCGGCGCGTTTATTTCAAACGGCGGTCCAGCTTCGGGTTCAGGGTCCGGCTCACAATCCGAGAGGTGAATTAGCATGCCGTGCGGGTCCTCAATCCACAAACCCTCATCATCAAATCGCCGCGGTCCGCTGCCGACTTTTCCCCCAGAATTCCCCGCTCGCATTGCAATGCCGGGGAGATCGTCGGCGCGCAATGAGATATGATGGAGGCGCTTTCGCGGGGCACCCCCGAGCAGTACGACGGAGCTGCGTTTGTGGCCCTCGCAACGAAGGCGCGCGACACTGCCGTCGACGTCGCTTAGTAGACCTGCATCAGTGTAGAACTTCACTCCAGGTTCGAGATCGGGGATCTCGAGCGTCACTGACAGTGCACCTAGAACTGCCATTTCAAGGTCTCCTTTAGGCAAGTCGACTACTCATCCGACCCACCCTGTTTTCAATTGCGCCGATTCCGTCGATTTCACACCTAACGACATCTCCCGTCTGGAGAAAAACCGGCGGACTCATGCCGATCCCTACTCCTTCGGGCGTGCCAGTCGCAAGGAGATCCCCCGGCTCTAAGGTAAATGCTGTGGAGAGATAGGCGATCTGCTTCCACAAGTTATGAACCATGTTGCGCGTATTACTTTCTTGGCGGAGCGCGCCATTTACATACGTACGCAAATTAAGCGCGTGTGGGTCACCGATCTCGTCAGCGGTTACGAACCAAGGGCCTATAGGTCCATGGGTATCGAACGACTTGCCCATTGTGAATGTCGGTGAGTGGAACTGCCAGTCGCGCGCCGACACATCGTTGGCTACGAAGTAGCCGAAAACATACTTCGGCGCGTCCGCTTCGGAAACCCGCTTCGCCGTCCCCCCGATGACTGCGCCCAGTTCTACCTCGTAATCAAGCTTTTCAGTCACTCCAGGATCAATGTCGTCATATGGCCCTGTAAGGCACGTTGTCTGCTTGTTGAACCAAGTCTGGTGGTTAGATTTCGCCACGCCAAGTCTCTCTGCCTCTTGAACATGTTTGGCATAGTTCATTCCGATGGCAAGGAACTTCCCTGGCTTCTCGATCGGGGCAAGTAACCTTACGCTGGAGATCGGCAGTGCGGGCGGATTTGACTCGATATGGTCGCGAATGCGCTTGTGCACGCCCGGGCCCGCTTCGATGAGGCTCAGCATGGTAGGAAACCCGAGGGCGTCAATCGGAACGATGCCGTTGTCGACCGCGGCGCCCAGATGTGGTTTCCCCTCGTATATATACCTTAGTAACTTCATGTATTACGACTCTCTCGATCAGCTTTCCGACGCAGGCGCACTTTGAACCTCGTTTCGACCACGGGGTGCATAGCACTCAAACGACAGAACAATTGCGGCCAGGTGGTTTCCATTTCGCCGTTATAGCCATTCGAAGCTCCATCAGCGGTCCCACTATGTGGGTCATGATATGGGGAGGCAACGTATAAACTATCAATGCCTAGCACGGTAATGGGAACGTCGCAATTAGGGGCGATGGCAAAATAACCAGAGTGATACTCATCAGGCAACGCCCTTTTATGTGGGGAGCAGCGAAACCGTCTGAGGTGCGGCGCGAGCTCGAGCCCCTCATACTGTTTTAGTAATGCATAGCGACATGTCGGTCGGTTCTCGCCACGGTTCACGTTTGGTATTCGCTACCGAGTTGGCGACGCGGTCTATTGGGGCGCGAGGCGGAGAATATGGGACATTGTTCAGGTGCAGTGTGTAGGTCGAAGCGACAGGTGCACTGAGAACGGCTTTACGGCTACGTGCGTTTATGGGGTAATGTGAGTATAAAATATTAGTACAGGGAGAATTGCTTTTGAGAGCCAAGCCCCGCCATCGCAGCCGCATAGGGTTACCGTTTGAAACTAGTTTTGGACATCTGGTACGCAGTATCCACCGGCGCCAGGCCGAGTTACTACGGGCGCGCTTATCGGAAGACGGAGTGTCGCTGGGATGCTGGTACTTTCTCCGTGTTCTTTGGGATGAAGACATGATTTCGCAGCGGGAGTTGAGTCTCAGAACCGGCTTAAACCAAGCAACGACGCGCACTGCCGTCGACCGCATGGAGGCAGAAAAACTGGTCAATCGTATTCACGACCCCAAAGACAGGCGAAAATGGTTTATCCGACTAACTGTACGCGCGACAGTATTGAAGCCTACTTTGATTGGCTTTGCCGATGATCTGAACAACAAGATACTGAAGATTGTGCCCAAGACGGCGCAGATGGACCTGTTACTGTATCTCAATAAAATTCACGATCATCTAAGATCCTTAGCCGTCGATTCTAAGACTGAGAGCGGAATTGATAAATTGACCTGAAAGCTGAGCGTCGCAGTGTTCATCGAGCACGGAAATCCCGCTGACGGGTTCTGAGCCAGCCTCGCGTCAAAGAGCCATTGTCGACCGCTTCAACGAACTAGCGAAATCTGAGAGCGGTTGGTGGCCCAATTCGCTATCAATGAAGGGATGTATAAGCCAATCGGCAGTTCGATGACTATCGGACACGCATCATGGACGCGGCGGTCATTAAGTTGATCAGGAGAGTGTTTGTCCTGGTCTACCGCCACGCAGTTCAGCCTCCGGCTCATTTCGCGCGGTCAAGTTCGCTGGGAAAGCGACCATCCGCGCGCGACGTTAGGTCATGCCGGCGGTTGCCTGGGATGGCGACATATCATATGATGGCATAGTACACACAGTTCCCATGCTTATCGCAGCAAGGAGGGGATGATGCTCAGTAAGGAACAGAACGAACGCATTACGCGGGTGGGACCACACACACCGCTAGGCAAGCTCATGCGGCGCTATTGGCATCCTGTCGGTGTAAGCGAGCGAGTGAAGCAAGGCGGCCCACCGGTTCCCGTCAAAGTTCTGGGCGAAGAATTGACACTATTTAGGAACGACAAAGGCCTGCCCGCGTTGGTTTCTCGGCGTTGCGCCCATAGACTTACTTCGCTCGCCTATGGACGAGTCGAGGATGGCGGTATTCGCTGTCCGTTCCACGGCTGGCTGTACGACATCACAGGCAAATGCATCCAGACTCCAGCCGAGCCTGACGATAGCAAGCTAAAAGACTCCATCAAGCTGACCGCCTATCCGTGTCAGGATCTTGGCGGTCTCATTTTTGCTTTTATGGGCCCGTCCGACAAAAAACCGGATCTTCCGCGTTACGAGTCACTTGCGCGTGAAGATGGGACCCGAACACTTGATGTATACGATGCCGGTGGCAACTACCTGCAGCACGTCGAAGGTGCCATCGACACGTCGCACCTGTCGTATCTCCATGCCACAAATTGGTCGCAGACAAAGAAGAAACTTTTCTCGATGCCAAAGCCGGTACTCGAAAGTCGCGAGACCACCTATGGTCTGTGGCAGAAAAGCCAGATTCCAAACGTTACTATCCATCCCGATTTTGGGAATTCAGACGGAATAATGCAGACCCTTTATACCTACTTCATACTTCCGGCCGGCTTCTTGAGGGTTCAGGAGCATATGCCCAATAGCGGCCTAGTCCAAAAAATACAATCATGGTACGTGCCGATCGACGATGAACATACGACACGGTATCAGGTCGGTTTTTCCCCAGCGTGGCCGGATGGACGGCCTTACCAATGGCCGACTGAGAGGACGGAAGATCCGAACGTGGCAAACGACTATTTCCGTGATTACGAAAACACGGACACCATATCGGGCATTCCCGTAACCGCGCATCGCACGCCAATTATGCCGAACATATCCTACATTCCCCAGGATACGATGGCCAATGAAGAGCAGGGCGCGATCTGCGATCGAACCCAGGAGCATTTAAGCCCCAACGATGCCATCATCGCCCGGATGCGTCGAATCTATTTCACTAATATCGATAAAGTCGAGGCAGGTGCGGATCCCGCGCATGTACTCCGGGATCAGGACGAGCCTATTCATTACATTCGTGGATTGGAAGAAGGCGAACTTGTATGAGTGCATGGCCAGAGAAATACGTAGATGCGGCGGGAGTCAAGACGCGCTACATAGATGTTGGGACAGGAGATATCGCTCTGCTACTTCATTCGGCCGATGCAGGTAGCTCAGGCGCGTTGGAGTACCGTCACAACATAGAACCATTGAGTAAGCACTTCCGAGTGATCGCGCCGGACTTAATGGGGTACGGGGGGACTGACCTCCCTGCCACGCGCCCATTAAAGACGAGCCAAGCTTTCGTTGACCACATCTTAGCCTTCACCGAGGCGCTCGACATTCGGCGCGCTCACTTTGTCGGCAATTCTCGCGGCGGCTTGATCTCTATTGCGGTTGCGGATGTGCGACCCGCACTGGTGGATCGAATCATTCTTGTTGGAAATGCTGGCGGTGCGGTGTCCAAAGAATATATGGACCACCAAATCGCCATGTATAAGGACATTCGTCCTACGCATAAGGACGTGAAATTCTTCCTGAGTGGAAGTTATCATGATGTGGAACGACATGTACCACCGCCCGTACTAGACCAGTATGTCGCAAATGCCGTCGTTCAGTATGCCGGCTATGATCGTATAGGGGGCCTTCCCGTGGACGTCCCCGATTTGCGGCCGCAGCTCGCAAAAACTGTGCATCCTGTTCTATTTGTTTTCGGTAAGCAGGACGAGCGCTGGCCCCCTTCGCATGACGCCCTTGAAGTATTTCTAAACACGCCGTTGAGTCGCTTCTATATGTTGTCTGATTGCGGCCACCACCCTCAAACAGAAGCTCCCAATGATTTTAATCCTCTCGCAGTTGGCTTTCTGTCCGGCGCGTTGGACGCCCGCTGAAGAACGGCTTCACTCATACACAAATAGCGAGTTCCCATTTACATACATCCCCAGGGGACAACCATGAACGCCTTGCGTACCATGTTGATTTTTGCCGGCGGCCTTCTCCTATTGGGCCAAATTCCTGCGCACGCCGAAAACATAGGCGTTGCGGCGGACGAGAAACCAAATGCCCGGGCCCAGGAGATAACAAAGATCTTTAGTACGCTCTTGGGTACCTGGAAGGGCACCTATACCTATTTCGACGAGCACGAAGGAAAGTATCTGAGTGGCCCAGGCACGCTTGTATTTGCTACTACACCGATGCCTAACGTCCTCACGCTCGATGCTCAGTCGGAACGACCCGGAAAGTCGCCCGCCCACGCGTTCACTGTGATGGTGGTACAAGCCAACGGCGCTTCCTGGAGGCAAATGGCCTTTCTTGAGGCAGGCGGCCGGCTCCAGGACAAGGTCATACTCGACTATCACTATGTGGACAATCGTAACTGGAACATCGATTCACTCGAAGTACAGCAGGGGCTTGGCAATGCTGCGGCAGTTGCAGTCACCATCACGGTCAAGAATGGCCACTTGGATATGCGTAAGTACCGAAAGTACGAGGGCGGCGCCGCGGTGGCACGCGAGTATGAGAGCTTGGCAAGCTTTGACAGACCAAAATGAGGTAAAGCTCCTCAATACGGATTGAATAGCCCAAGACGACCTTCGTACCCTTGCTCTTAATCCATACGCCATCACGGGCGATCGGTAAGCGTCCGGTCTGGGCACGTTGACAGTGCTTAGGCGGCGAGGCGCATGGCCGTAAGCGTCCGCTCTGGGCACATTGACAGGGTTTAAGCAGCGAGGCGCATGGCAGGGATTTCGGTGGCCAGGTTCCATGGCAGGAGTTCGTGGACGCGGTTGATGGGATGGTCGGGAAGGCGCTCGAACAGGTAACGCAGGTAGGCCTCGATGTTCAGGCCGTTGAGCTGTGCGGTGCCCAGCAGACTGTAGATCGCGGCGGCGCGCTCGCCGCCGTCATCGGACCCCGCAAACAACCAGTTCTTGCGGCCGATCCAGTCTTTCCAATGGGGTGACTGGTCCGAACATCGACCAGCAGGTCAGTAGAGCGCTCGGGTCCGAATGGCAGTCTAGGGGCGGGGCCTAACCCTGGAGCTGCGCAGCGATCTTGCCGGGCTCCTGGGAATGGAGCGACAACAGCACCGGCAGCACGAGCAGCACCAGGGGCAATTGCAGTACCAACCCGGAAATGATCGCGATGGCCAGCGGCTGCTGCATCGCAGATCCGGCGCCGAGGCCCAGTGCCAGGGGGAGCAGCGCGAGGATGGCCGCCACTGTCGTCATGGCGATCGGGCGCATGCGGTTGATCCCGGCCTGGATCAGCGCCTCGCGCGGGTCAACGTCCGTGGACAGCGAGATCAGCTCGGAGACGTAGAAGATCGCGACCTCGGTGGCGATGCCAACGATCATGGTCATGCCCATCATCGAGGATATGTTCAGCTCGGTGCCCGTGATCCACAATCCGATGGTCACCGCCGAGAGCGCCAGCAGCGTGGTCAGCAGCATCGCCAGCGCGGTGCGGAAATTCTGATAGAGCGCCAGCAGGAGCAGGAACACCAGGGCCACCGCACCGGCAAACACCGCGATCAATCCGGCGAACGCCTTTTGCTGCTCCGCGTAGGTGCCGCCCAGTTCAAAGTAAACGCCGGGCGGCAGCATGCCCGGTTCCGCGAGCACCGCACGCACATCGCGGATGGTTGAGCCCAGGTCGCGGCCGCTGATCCGCCCGGTGACGGCGAGCATGCGCTTCAGGTCATCGCGATTGATCTGCGGCTGTCCGGCCACGCTCTGGAGGGTAGCCACGCGCCCAACCGGAAAGAAGTGCCCATCGGGCGCGCGCAGCCGCAGCTTCAAAATATCTTCGGCCGTGCGCCGATTGCCCGGCGGGATCCAGGCACGGATGCCGACCAGTTTCGGGCCGCGCTCCACCCGGGAGGTGGCGACCGAGCCGGCGAGCAGTGCCTCGATGCTTTGCGTCAGCGTATCCGCATCGACGCCTTCGAGCCCGGCCTTGGCCTGGTCCACGCGGATCACCAGGGCGTCGCCGGCCGGCCGAACGCCGTCCTTGACTTCGACAATGCCGCTGATCTTGCCGATTGCGTCGGCCACGCGCGAGGCGCTTCCCGTCAGCACTGCCTCATCGTCGCTGAAGATCTTGATCTCGATGGGCTGGGGCACCGCGGTCAGATCACCGATGAGATCCTCCATCAGCTGCGCCATTTCAACTTCCAGGCCCGGCACTGTCCCTTCCACGCGCTGGCGCACATCGGTCATGACCTCTTCGATGTCGCGGCTGCGCTGGGGGGCTTGAGGCGCACGAAGAAATCCCCCTCATCGGCCTCGGTGATGCCACCGCCGAGCTGCAAGCCGGTCCGACGCGAGTAGGTCTGCACCTCCGCCGTGGCGCGCAGGATCTGCTCGACTTGGCGCAGCAGGCGGTCCGTCTCGCTCAGCGAAGTGCCCGGCTCGCTGCGGTAATCGATGATGAAGCCGCCCTCATCCATGACCGGCATGAACCCGGAGCCCACCCTGCTGTAGGCGAGGTACGCCACCAGCAGCAAAGGAGCGAGGGCAAAGACCAGCAGCACGGGCCGGGCCAGGAGCCGGCGCAACAGGCTTTCGTAGCCGCGGTGGACACGCTCGGTCAGCGCGCCACCCTCTTTCTGGTTGGCATCCTTCTCGGTGAGGAAATGGTCGGCCAGAACGGGTACCCCGAGCCAGGCGATCAGGAACGAGATCGCCAGGCTCGCCGCCATGGTCAACGACAGGGCCTTGAAGAACGCGCCGGTCACGCCGGACAGAAAAGCCAGGGGCGCAAAGATGATAATGGTCGACAGCGACGAGGCGACGAGCGGCAGGGAGAACTCGGCGGCGGCCGACCATACCAGGCCATGGTGGGCACCTGGGTGGCCCCGCAGACGACGGATGATGTGTTCGACCATGACGATCGCATCGTCAATGATCAGACCCACCGCGGCCGCCATGCCGCCCAGGGTCATGATGTTGAAACTGCCGTTCAGGACCTGGAGCAACAACACCGTGGCGCACAGCGTTGCGGGTACCGTAACGATGGCGATCAGCGTGATCTTGCCGTTGCGCAGGAACAGCAGCAGCACCGCCGCGGCCAGGCACATGCCGATGAAGACCGCATCGCGCACGCTCTGGGCCGAGGCGATGATCAGCTCGCTTTGATCGTACCAATCGGCGATCTTCACTTCGGCCGCCAGCTGCGGTGCGTAGGCGCGCAGTTTCGCCTGCACGTCGCGGGAGATCTGCACCGTATTGGCGTCGGGTTGCTGATACACCTGCAATATGACGGCATCGCGCCCATCAGCGGTGACCCGGGTCCATTGCGGCACGGTATCGCGCGTGATGCGGGCGACATCGCCGACGCGGACCAGCCCGGCAGGGCCTTTCATCAGCACCGTCTCGGCGAGCTTGCGCTCATCGAGCACGCGGTTATCGAGGATGGCAAGGTAGAGCTTGTAGTGATCTTCCAGCCGTCCGACCGCGCCGATCGTATTGGTGGCAGAGAGGGCCTTGGACACATCGGCGAGCGTCAGGCCGCGCGCCTCCAGGCGTCCGGGGTCGAGCGTCACGCGGTACTCCGCCTCCGCGCCACCGATGACCGCGACCTTGGCCACCCCTGTGACCGCCGAGAGGAGCGGGCGCAGCTGGTAGTAGGCGATGTCGCGCAGCTCCACGAGCGATTGCCGGGCTGAAGTGAGACTGTAGGCCACCGTCGGAAAGACCGTTGGATCCATGCGCCGCACATCAAAGCTGGTGCCGGCGGGAAGGTTGGGCATGGTGCGGTTGACCGCCGATTCGACCTGCAGCATGGCCGAAACCATGTCCTGGCCCCAGTCAAAATTGATCGAGATATCCGCGGAGCCACGCGAGCTGGTCGAGCGCACACTGCGCAGGCCCGGCACCGAGCGCACGGCCTCCTCGACCAACATGGTCACTTCCGTCGCCATGCGATCGGCGGGCCGATCGCCCGCATCGATGTTGACGACGATGCGGGGAAAATCCACGTGCGGGAACAGCGCGACCGGCAACGTCCAGCTGGCGACGAGGCCACCGATGGCGAGCAGGGCAATCAGCGCGATAGCGAATCGGCGCTGGCCATGCATGCGCTCGACCAGGCTCACGGTGGGGGATCCGCGCTCGAGGTCTCGGCCGTCACGTCCATCCCATCGGTCAGTTCGTAATTGCCGGACACGACCACCGGATCGCCCGCCTTTAATCCCGGCCCGAACACTTCCACGCGCTCGGCGCTGCTAATGCCCAGCCTGACCTCATGGCGCACCGCCTTGTAATCCTTGACCGTATACAGCACCTGCGCCTCGCCCTCGGGCAGCACGGCGCTTCGCGGCACGGTCAGCGCCGTGGCGTGCAGCCCCACTTGGATCAGGGCGCGCACGTGCTCGCCCAGCATCAACGGCGCCGCGCCCGGCACCGGCACACGGACCTCCAGCGACCCGCTAGTCGCATCGAGGGCGGCACCGACCGAGCGCACCTGCGATGCCACGCTGGACGGATCGCTCCGCTCCGAGGAAGTCAGCGTCGCGCTCTGGCCCGGTTCGACCAGCAGGCGATCGCCGCCTTCGATCCCCAAGCGCGCTTCCCGGCCCTGCGTCCTGGCCACCGTCACCAGCGCGGCGCCCGACAGCAGCTGCGATCCGCGCGTCGCATCGACGCGCGTGACGATGCCGGCCGTGGGCGAGCGGATCAGGCCCTCACCGCCGAGTCCCCGGGCCTTGAAGCTCTCGAGCCGGGCGCGCGCGTCCGCTTCCCCCTGGCGTGCCACGATCAGTTCCTGGTTGGTCGCCAGTTTCAGATCGGACCGCTCCTGCGTGGCGCTCAAGGTCTTTTCCGCGACCACCAGGGCGCTGCGCGCCGTCTCCAGCAGCAGCTGCGAGTCGGGACTGGCCGAGATCTCCAGCAGCACATCGCCGGGAGCGACCCGCGTACCCACGCTCACGTGCACATCGCGAACCAGCACATCGAAGGGCGCCGGGATGAGCTGATCGGTGCCGGGCGCCGAATCGATCACGCCATAAGCCTCCAGCGTTTGCGCAATGGGCCCCACCTCGAGCGCTGCCAGCGTGACGCGCGCGGTCGGTTTGGCCTCGCCTTCCTCTCCGGTCGATTGGTGCAGGTACCAGAACGCAGCGCCCGCCAGGACAACGATCGCTACGGCAACGGCCAGGACACGACGATTCATGATGGGGCGACTCAGCGGGTGATGGTGTCGGTGAGCAACGCGCGACCGGTGGCAATCTCCAGGCCGACGCCGAGTTCAAGCAGCGCTTGCCTGAGCCGGCTTTGCTCGATGCGCCGCAGCGCCAACGCCGCACGCGCATCCCGGTAGGCAATGACATCGGCGTTGCCACTGGCATAGGATTGCTCGTACCCGGTGGCGAGCAGCTGCAAGTCCGCCAGCGATGCGCTGGCGCCGTCCAGCTGCGTGCGCACCACCACCAGGTCCTCGAGCATTTGCTGAACCTGGGCGCGGGCCTCCGCCACGCGGGCAACATAGTCGTCAAAGAGCTGCTGACGCGTGGCCCGGGCCGCGGCAATCACGCCCTGGTGGCGATCAAACACCGGCAGATCGACACCGATCGCCCAGCCCCGCGTCTTGATCGCACTGGTGTCATTGGCCCTGTTGACGCTCAGGTTGATCTTGGGAAACTGCGCCAGAACGGCCGATCGCAGCGTGGATTCCTGGCTCTGGTATCCCAGCGTCAAGGCCACCAGATCCAGGCGGCGCTTTTCCAATCCAGACAGCAGTCGGGCGCCTGCCTCGGAATCGGTCGCAAGCGCTGGGAAGGTCTCGGGCAACTTGATCTGCAGCGGTGCGTCCGCGGCCAGTCCCAGGGACAGATTCAACGCGAGCCGATCGGCGACCAGATTCTGCTCGAGCGCCAGCCGGGCATCGCGGGCCTGCGTAAACAGGTCCGTGGCGCCGGTCAAATCCACAGCGGTCTTCAAACCGTGGTCGAGGGACTGGCGCATCACGGCGACGTTGTCGGCAAGGCCCTGCTCAATCTCGCGCTCGAGCGGCAGCTGCTCCTGCATGGCGGCGATACGGAAGGCACGCAGCCGCGCCTCCTGCGCCACCTGCCACTCCTGCCAGGCAATCTGCAAATCAACGCTGCGAGCCGTGGCCTTGGCGGCCGCCACATCATCATGGTGCGTCAACAGTGCACCCAGATCCCAGCCCAACCCGCGCGCGCGGCCCGTGACCAAAGTGGGATCCGCATTCCCGTGCGGGACATCGGCCGATTGACTCCACTGCGGGTTCGGCAGGATGCCCGCCTGCACCACCTGCGCCTGCGCCAGGCCGCGCTCATCGCGCAGCGTCCGCAACTGCGGACTGACAATCACCACCATGACCGCAATCTCATCGGGGGTGAATCCGCCCTCGCCGTCGATCCGGATCGGCTTGATGAGCGGATGGTCGAGCCGTTCAGCGGCGATCTTGACCGCCTCAATGGGCGGGGGCCGCAGCGCCTCTTCGACGCTGCTGGCGTTGAGCGGCATGCTTCTATAGAACGAACAGCCGCCAAGCAGGCCCAAAAGCATTGCGGTCAGGCTCCGCAGTGGGCCGCTGGCTTGGATCATATCGCGTGAAGTGTAATGGCTGCGTGCAGTCATTGGCAGGCCAATATTGCATTACTGGCCCACGACCACGATACCGAAACTCTCGGGGACCATCGGTGGCCGCGGTTCCGGCTGCGCCGCCGTCGGTGGCGGCGGTGTGCCAAATTGGGCCGACGGCAGGTAGATCCGTCCGCTCTTGCTGTCCAGCGCAATCGTTCGTGCCCCGGGCCCCGTGGCAAGGTTCTGCAGCACGGTGTAATGATCGAATTGATCTTCGTGGATGACAGTCAACGTGCCGTCGCGATTGGAAGCAAAGATCAGGCTACCGTTGCGATCAAACGCTGCGCCGTCCGGATCCGCGCCGATGGGGGCAGTGCCTACGACGGCACCGTTGTCGGTATTCAGGGCGACCAGCTGGCGGTTACCGCACGCGGCAAACAGGCGGTGATGGTCGGGATCGTAAGCAATCCCCGTGGGCCCTGCTCCCGGTGCGAGGGCCCACTTCGCCAGGGGCTTGAGCGAGCGCGTATCGAAAACATGCACGACGTTCTGGTCCTCATCGTTGACAAATCCGCGGCCATGGCCGTCGAAAGCCAGCTGTTCCAGCTTTCCGCCCTGCAAGCTCACACTGCCGATGATGGCGCCGGTATCGGCCGCAATGACCGTGATATCGCCGGTGGCTCCGCCGTTCACCACGTAGACATGGCGAGTATCGGCATCGTATTCGATGGCGTCCGGCTTGACCCCCGTATAGCGGATTACCTTCAAGGCTTGTAGCGTCTGCAGATCAAACATGGTCACCGTGCGATCAGCGCCATTGCTGGTAAAGCCATGATTGAATTCTGGTGCCAGCGCGATGCCGTGCACCCCGGGAGTCTCTGTGAGCTGGCCGATCAGATTGCCGCTCGCGGTATTCAGAACTTCGACGCGGCTGCTGTGTGCCACAAACAGCCGCTGGCCCGCGCCATCCAGACGCAGGAAGTCATAGCTGCCATCGTGTCCGCCGATGGCAAAGCGCTCCAGGACCCGATAAGCGCCGCCGTGTTCCGCGGCGACACCCGCGCCTGCCGCGCCCGCCAGCGCCACCACTGCCGACACTCCGTAAACTGCAAGAGTCCTCACGATCCACCTCCAGGCCGCCGCCATGATTCCTCGCAATATTAACGCCACTGGCTACCGCTCTGGTGCGTCTGCGGGGACAAAGCGCGCGACGCTGCCGCTGGGTCGACGCGTTTGCTATGCCAACGCGATTTGCCAGTCCATCAATCTGGAACTGGCGTACCGATGGCCACGACGGCGGAAATTAAATTGCCTCTTCCGGATCCGATGGGCGAGTTCGAACCCGGCGATCGTGATCGCCGCAGTCGCGAAGGACTTCAACCCCTTCGTAGGTCGCAGGCGCGCCTTGATTCCTCGGTGATCCTGCTCCACGATGTTGTTCAGGTACTGGCTCGTCCGGACATTCACGTGACGCCATTTCACGTGCTCGCGGCGCAAGCGCCAAAGTGCGATCCGGCTTGGAGCGTGGCCATCGAGCGTCACCTTGCGCGGGAAGCGACCGCCGTTCGAGTCGAGGGCCTTGCGGAAGAAGGCCTGTGCAGCTTCGATTCCGCGGTCGCAACGCCGCAGGAAGTCGATCGTTTTGCCGTTCTGTTCGACCGCTCTATACAAGTAATGCCAACGGCCGCGGATGCACACATAGGTCTCATCGGTGCGCCACGAAGCGCCAACCGGTCGGCGGAACCGGTCCCATCGTTTCACGAACTCCGGGATCAAGCGAAGGCACCATCGAAGGATCGTCGTGTGTGCGACCCGCACTCCGCGCTCGGCCATTATCTCCACCAGGTCACGGTACGTGAGCCGGTAGCTGATGTACCAGCGGACGCAGAGCAGGATAATATCGGCATCGAATATGCACCCACGAAACATCGGATCCCGGTCGATCGGCTTCGTCATCTGCCATCCCCTAGCTGAAAGCCACGAACGATACCGGAATTGACCGCACATGCACCAGAACCATTCCACGCTTCCTCATTTGCTGACCCGTTGAGTCATCTCGCCAATACCCTCAATACTCAATCGAATAGTCTCGCCGGGGCGAAGGAAGCGACCTCGCTCCATGCCGGTGCCTGCGGGGGTGCCCGTCATTACCATATCGCCTGGCAACAGAGTAACGCGCGAAGACAGGTAGGCGATCTGTTCAGCCACAGTAAAGATCATCTCCGCAGTTGACGAGTCCTGCATTAGCTCGTCGTTTACCCATAGTTTCATCGCGAGTCGCTGAGGATCCGGGATGTCACGTGCTAAGGTGAGCCATGGACCGACCACACAGCTCTGATCCCAGCACTTCATTCCGATAAAGTCGGTTCTGAAAAGCGATTGAGGTGGCACATTGGGGATCTTTAGGAAGCGGTGATCGCGTACCGACACGTCGTTACCAATGGCATAAGCAGCGACATGCTCCAATGCCTGTTCAGGCCGTACCTGATGCGCGGGCTTCCCGATTACCGCAACTAGCTCGATTTCCCAGTCGATATCCTTGCCGAAAGATGGCAGCCGCAACGGATCATCGGGAGCAGAGATGCATGCTCGACCGGGCACAACAAAATGGTACGGCTTGATATCAAGTTCACGTGGATCAGGCTCAACGGGTTGATTGAGCTTGGCGGCCATCGCGCGCATGTGATCGCGGAAATTCGCGGCCGCGCAATAAATCGCCCCGGGATAGAGCACCGGGGAACCCAAAGCCGTGTACTCGACCGGCGAAGGACGTGCGCCATCCCTGTCGTTTGCCCTATGGATCAAGACTGGCTCCAGCAGTTCCCAGTCCTGGAGAATCGACAATACGGTGCCGCAATCGTTTCGTCCGGTGAGGGTCTCAGCGTCGAATACAGATCCATCGATCCTGATGCCGGCTCGAAAGCGGCCCAAACCATCTCTATAGGTGAGCAGCTGCAATTAATGTCTCCTTACTGGTAGACAGATAGCGTCGGGGCGTCAACTACGGACTGGCTTACCGCCTGGCCCGAACAAATCCCCAAATTCAAAAAGATCATCGTGCAAAAGATCCGGTATGTATTGGATCTCCCACCAATTATGATCAAGGTCCTTCATATAGAAGGAATATGCGCCGTGTTGAATTGTCGGATGACCAATCTCGCGTATTTTGTACTTACTCTTATATTGCAGCGCATTTTGATAGGCTTCGTCGACCTTCTCCTTGGACTCTACATCCACGCCCCAATGATTGCCAAGGCTGACGGGTTGCAGGGTGTCTCCCACCTCCAGGCAAATAATGTGAAATTTTAGGCCTAGGCGTACCGCCATACCGATTGGAGCGTGTCTAACACTCTCTAGGCCGAGAAATTCCTCATAGAATTGCCGGGTTTCATTGAGGTTGTAGCATTCAAGTGTGCCGTGTGACATCAGAAACGGTTTGACAATCGAATCGCGATCCTTCGGCTCTACTACAGCGTCACGCAGCATGTCCCGTGTTAGGCCCATCGAAGTTCCCCGTAAATGTTAGGTTTCAAACGTTTCCAAAGTGATTGCATGAGAGGCGCGATCGATTTGGGTGAGAAACGAATCGGCAAAGAAGTGCTCTTTCGGAAGTCCGCAGCCCCTTACAAAGTCGGCGCGTGCGCTTTCCACCATTATTGGGACTCCGCAGGCATATACCTGATGGCCAGACAGATCTGGGAAGTCGGCCATAACTGCTCTATGAACGAAGCCCGTCGCGCCTTGCCACGCACATAGAGGTGTCGGTTCCGATAGGACTGGCACGAAGCGCAAATTGGGATGTTGCCATGCTAGGGCCGACTCAAGCATGTAAAGATCGGCTCTAGTCCGCCCGCCCCAATAGATGGTCGCGGGCCGCAGGTTGAATAGGCCTGACTCGAGGGCGCTCTCGCACATGGCTTTGATCGGCGCGAAGCCTGTGCCACTGGCTATCATAATGATCGGTTTACCGGAATCCTCTCGCAGATAAAAAGTGCCCAACGGTGCTTCGATGCGCAGAACGTCTCGTGGTTGCAACGTGTCGAAAACATAGGCCGTAAAAGTGCCGCCAGCCACTCTACGAACATGAAACTCGAATTCAGTCACATGTTCACGCGACGGTCTAGTTGCGATAGAGAAGCTGCGTCGCAGACCGTCCTCAAGCAGAAAATCGACATACTGCCCGGCGAGATAGCGCAGACCGGAAGCGTTGGGCACCCGAACTCGTAATATGGCCACGTCCGGCGCTGCCCGATCAATACTGACGACACGGCAGGGCAATATTGTGGGCCGCACTCCCTCCAGCCCTTTCAGTTCACCTACATCTACGACGACATCGCTTAGCGGCTTGGCTCGGCATAACAGGGTGTAGCCCTGCGCCATCTCATCATCGCTTAAAGTGCCGAATACTTCGCCGTGATCGACTTCACCAGCGCTAATCAATGCCCGGCAGGTGCTGCAGACGGCGGCACGGCAGCTATACGGAAGTGAAAAACCGGCCTCCAGCCCAGCCTCTAAGATTGTCTTACCCTGTGGGACTGGGAAGGAGTGGCCACTGGGGTGCAGGGTGACCCGGTGCATGATTACTCCGCGTGAAACCAAGTTGAGCCCCGACGGGCAACGAATCGAGCCTTGCCTTCCTTTTGACCATCATAGCCGTGATCTGGCTGGCTCACCGCTCCTCTCCTCAGCCATCTGTAAAAAATAGCTTAGATCGGGGCTGAACAAGGAAAGACTTATTCACTCATCGGTCCCCTGCAGCTCTTTGGGAACGCGCGAACTGTTCAATGGACGAGTGATTAGCTCTATCGGGGCATCCCAGCCGGCGACTTTGCGCAGCAAGTCGTTTTGCCAAATGGCCCCTCGCCACGCCACGTACTGATCGGGTCGAACGAGCGTAAGTGACGAGCGATAGTGATCGCTCGCCTCGGATGGGGAGAGTGACACCACCGTAAACGGTGCTCCAAGGACGGACGCTTCACTTCTCGCGAGCTCAATATCGCGAGCCTCGGCGCAAGGCGCACAGACTAGGGTGAATCCGCTACCGAGTTTGTCGTAGAGCGATAGTCCGTCTGTGCACCATACGTGGGGCGCTAGGCAGCCAGGCCGATTAGAAGGAGCATACCTTTGGCTGTTATGCGGTGGCGCCGGCTCTGGATCGTCCACAATGATGGCCGAATGCACATAGCGTCCCCCGAGTACCGTTCCCAGTGTGTGAAACTCGCTCTTTTTAAGAGTGACAATTTGTTCGCCCAGCGCTCGACGTACGGCGTCGCCAGTTGGTCCTGGCTCTTCAATATCCTCCTGCCACAAATCGTTGGAAAGGACCGCGTGGTTGGCCGCGGCCTCAGCGATTACAGACTCATGAATACCGCATCGTTCCGCGACATAGCTGTCGAGCAATTGGGGGCCGCCCCAGCCTTGTATCACAGCAGATAGCTTCCAGCCAAGATCCACTCCATCTGCAAAACCCATGTTCATACCGTACCCTCCGAACGGGGGGTGAACATGACAGGCATCGCCGATCAAGAAGATCCTCCCTTCCCGGTAGCGATCGGCGATCAGACTGTCTGCAATCCATTCATCGCTGCTCAATATCTCGTATGGCAGGTCAATTCCAGTGCTCTCGCGGATAAGACTCGCGGCCGACTCCTGCGTAATTTTGAAGCCATCTTGGAGGCGCGTAGGCATGAAGTACCATATGTCTTCGGAATCCATGGGCCCTATAAGGCTGGGTACCGAGCGATTGACCTGCCAGTACATACTACCCGGCCCATGGGCGTGCTTCTGCGCGAGCCCGGGCGCGCGGAATACGATGTTGTAATTGCGTGACAAACCGTATGTGCCAGTCATGTTTGCGCCGATCACATTGCGAACGGCGCTATGAGCGCCGTCTGCGCCCACCAAATAGCGTGATGTGATCACTACGGGCGTACCGGTGTTGCGATGATCGAACGTCACGGCAACCCGCGACCCATCCTGAGTGGCCGACAGGAATTTCGTACTAAATTGAATAGTCACACTGGGAAGGCTCACGGCGTGCTCTCGCAACACCTGCTCCAACTTATATTGCGGTATCCACTGACCGTGCTCCGGGTAATCCTTGTTTTGGGCAGGATTGCAGTTCGAAGCGTTCTCGATCACCGCCAGTGACGGCCCGTTTAGACGAGTTACAAAATGCACAGTCGATGGGTAATCGACACCAAATGGCGACGCTTTCGCCAAGCGCTCCGCGATTCCCCATCGACGAAGGTGGGTCCGTGTGCGCACATTAGTAGTCTTGGCGCGGGGAGCGTATCCAACCCGATCGTTTCGCTCGATAACTAGGCACTTAATTCCCCGTGATCCCAGTTCAATAGCCAGTGCTAGCCCGCTAGGTCCGGCGCCCACAATCACGACATCGTGGTCGATAGCTATTGCGGATTGCCCGTTACTCTTGTCCATTTATCCATCGCTCCAGGAACGGAGTAGGCGTATTCCCCTCCGTATAAAGTGCCGACTAACGCGCCCTGAGCCGAGGGAGTTTAGTATTGGTTTGCGAACGGCGAACGATGGCAATTTATGGACGGTGTTACCGAATTGATATCAGCGATTTCGCGCACGCGGCGAGTGTCCTTGGTTTAGAGCGGCGCGGCGAAAAAGGTCGGCGAGGTGCTCTGCCGCCGGCGTAAGCGGCAGTGAGGACCGCGTAACGATGCAAATAGCTGGCGCCACCAATTGCTCCCGGAGTGCGATGTGCTTTAGCAGTCTGGTGGATCGCGCAAATCCCAGCCACTGTTGCGGGAGCATGGCAAGCAAATCAGACGATGCGGCGGCGGTAATCATTGTTAAAGCGCTGTGCGCCTGGACTGCGATCTTTGGCTTCGGCAGTCCGTGCTTTTCGAAGACTGGATAAAGCTCAGCCTCATAGTTTGCCGTGACTGAAGTGGCCACCCACCGTGCATTCACCAGTTCGGTTAGTGAGCGCGCCTTGCTCAAAGGATGCCCCGGCCGCGCCATTACGAGACGATTATTGTCGAACAGCTTCTCGTACTTGAAGTCGCTATTGAGAAGCTCTTCGGACAACGGGCCAACGTAGAAATCAATTGACCCATCGCGAATCTCTGATTCCATGGCGGGAAACATGCCTTCACTTATCTTGAGTAGGACGTCCGGATATCTCCTTTGGTAGGGCTCCAGCACGCGTGGCAACATCGCGACGTGCGGGGCGGTTGACAGTCCGATCCAAACCGTGCCCGTGGCGACACCGCTCATCTGCGCGACTTCTTCGCGCGCGCGCTCCAACTCTAGTTGAATGGCGGCGGTGCGGCGGTGGAACGCTTTGCCAACCGGGGTCAACACCATGCCACTGTTACTGCGCTCAAAGAGCGAGGCCCCTAGCTCGTGCTCCAGTTCGCGAATACTCCGACTAATGGCTGGTTGCACGAGACCTAAATGTCTGGCAGCACGCCGTAAGCCGCCTTGCTCGGCGACCGCAAGAAAGTCGCGTAGGTGGGTCAATTTCATGCGCGTTACCTATAAAGTATCACGGCAGCATTTTTGCCATCATCCTTTATCACGCTGTTACCCTTAGGCTTCCGTTGTTTTCTCACAGTAATGCAGGCGGTGCTTCGTAGCCGCTGATGAGCGAATGCGGTTGGTCTTGGCAAAAAGGGGAGCGACTATGCGTAGACAACTTGATTCAGCGCACAGGTTGTGCATGTTGCGTGCGGGTATCTGTCTCGCGTCAATGAGCGGTGCGGCCTTTGCTCAAGCCCCGGCGGCGGCGAGCGTGTATGTGGAGGGGACGTCACCCCAACTCGAAGAAGTGGTGGTTACTGCTCAGAAGCGTGAGGAAAAGTTGAAGAATGTTCCTGTTCCAGTGAGCGTAATCTCCGCGGCCTCCCTTGTCCAAAACAATCAGGTGCTGCTCCAGGATTACGTTACAGCAGTGCCGGCCCTCGTTCTGACACCGGTCCTGGGCCCCGAACAGAGTTTGGCAATCCGCGGAATCACTACGGGCGGCCAAGCCATTCCCACGGTCGCCGTGCTTGTTGACGACATACCATTCGGCGATTCGACTCGCATATATACCCCAAATTTTGACCCGGGTGATATATCGCAAATTGAGGTACTGCGCGGGCCACAGGGAACGCTTTACGGAGCTAACGCCATGGGCGGTCTAGTGAAGTACAACACCATCCAACCCAGCAACAGCGGTTTGTTCGGCAGCGTCTCGGCAGGGCTCAGCGGTGTGGAGAGCGGCTCAAAACCCGGCTATAACCTCCGCGGTTCGATCAACGCTCCCCTGAGCGACTCTGTGGCCGTTCGAGCGAGTGCATTCGACCGCACGGACCCTGGCTACATCGACAACATTCTTACCAACAAATCCGACGTCAACAAGGTCCAGGTTAGTGGGGGCAGGGCTGCACTGCGCTGGTTGGCGTCGGACGCGTTTTCACTCACCCTTAGCGCTCTCTACCAGCACAGCCGCCAGGATGGATCGTTTGATGTCGATAGGAATCTTGGCGATCTGCAGCAACAAGAAATCCCCGGCGCAGGCGTTGTTACTTCGTCCCTCCAAGCTTACAGCGCGACTATCAAGGCAAAGGCCGGAATCTTCGATATCGTTTCCCTAACCGCCTACAATGACAATGACACTAAAAGCCAAAACGATCTTACGACGCGGCCCTTTCGGGGTGGCACGCTCGGCGGTGCGATGCAGCATTTTTACGGAGTCGGGGGCGCGTTCATTACTTTCCCGGCTAAGTCCAAGAAATTTACTCAGGAAGTGCGGGCGTCATTTCCAATCGTAAGGAGCCTTGAGGCGACCGTCGGCGCCTACTACACACATGAGAAAATCGATGACCGGTCATACTTCCAGGCAGTAAATATACAGACCGGAGCAATAGCTCAAGACCAAGTTCGCTACCACGACCCGCTGAGTACCTACACCGAATATGCAGCTTTCGGGAACTTGGATTACCAGATCACCAACCAGTTCGACGTTCAGTTGGGCATTAGGACCAGCCATATCAACAACGTCTTTGAGCCGTATCTGCAATGGCCTGGTTTCTCCTCCCCGCTTCCCCCGAGCAGCACACCGTGTGATAGCACTTGCACCGTCCCGGGTGTCACGGCGAAAGCCTCACCAGTTAACTATCTCGTGACGCCACGCTATAAAATCTCCGACGACGCGATGGTGTATTTGAGATTCGCGACGGGCTATCGGCCCGGAGGCGTCAATGTTGGAGTACCCCCGGGGATCCCCACACAATATAACCCCGATCAGACCAAGAACTACGAACTTGGAGTTAAGGCCGACTTTCTGGATCACAAAGTATCCCTTGATGCGTCGCTGTACCACATTATATGGTCGAACATTCAAGTCCAATTGCAAGTGTTGGATTTGACCAGCCCCAATTATGGCCAACTTTATCAGGGCAACGGTGGTAGCGCGAAGAGTGACGGCTTTGAAGTGTCGGCAACTGTCAAGCCAGTAACGGGCATGATATTGAGTGGTTGGTTTGCCTACAACATTGCTGAGCTAACCCAAGATTTTAATGCCGGTACCCATGGACTCAGTGGCGATAGGTTGCCGTACGCAACCAAAATATCCGGGCATTTGTCGGCTGAACAACGCTTTCCTATTCGCGCCCATGTGACTGGTATAGTCGGCGCCGACGCGAGTTATGTTGGAGATAGGCTCGGGATTTTCCAAAGTCCGAATCCGGACGGCACGATTCCGGCGCGGCCCGATTACCCCAGCTATACGACGTTCGATCTACATGCCGGGCTCGATTTTGTCACTTGGTCGGCAAATATTTACGCCAACAATGTGTTTGACAAGCGGGGCCTCCTGGGAGATAGCCCATTCCAACCAAATGCTCTTTTTTACATCAAGCCACGGAACTACGGCATAAACGTATCAAAGTCATTTTGATAGCGCTCTCCGGCGGGCAATTTCAAGTATGACCACACGTGTGAGATTACTAACAACGCTTTCCGTGGCGATGGCCACGGTTACCTCGGGGCGTGCTGACGGTGCTCAACAGTTTTTAGAGCGGCGCGAGCTCCCGACGCGCCGGCGCGGTCACCATGTTTTTCGGAGCGCTTCACGCGTCACCTCGTTCTCGAGCATGGAATCGGCCAGTAGCTTCTTCAGTCGACCGTTCTCCACTTCCAGCGTCTTGAGCCGCTTCGCGTCAGACACTTCCATGCCGCCGTACTTGCCGCGCCACAGGTAATAGCTCGCCTCCGAAAAGCCGTGCTTGCGGCACAGCTCCTTCAGCGCGATCCCCTTGTCCGCTTCCCGCAGGAATCCAATGATCTGCTCTTCTGTGTACCGCTTCTTCACGTCCAACCTCCCTCTCC
>JANYAD010000255.1 GCA_025355165.1 Gammaproteobacteria bacterium
TGCAGCGAGCAGGAGACGAAGAAGTATTGCTGCTCGAGGCGCAGTTCTTTGCCGCGGGCTTGCTCATCGTTGGGGTAGAGCACCTTGCTCAAGTTTTCCGACTCTACTTTCTGATTTACCGCCCCGTAGTAGTCGCCGCTGTTGAAAATGGCGAAGTCGAAGGATTCCGGGGCCTCCGAGCGCCACAACCGCAACGTGTTAGCCGTGTTGGTCCGGTAGCCTAAGATAGGCGTGTCGTAGGGCACGCCGAGCACCGTCTTGTGCGGGAACCAGCGGACTCTCAAGCGATTCTGTTCATCGACGTAGGGCTCGGCGCTGCCGCCGAATTTAACTTCCACGGCCCATTCTGGCCGCTTCAGCTCCCAAGGATTGCCGAAGCGCAGCCATTTATCCGTTTTCTCGACCTGCCAGCCGTCGACGATTTCTTGGTGAAAAATGCCGAATTCGTAGCGTATCCCATAGCCGACCGCCGGTATCTCAAGCGTGGCCAGCGAATCGATGAAGCAGGCGGCCAACCGTCCTAAGCCGCCGTTGCCCAAGCCCGGCTCCTCTTCCTGTTGCATGAGCTCATCGAGATTCAGTCCGAGTTCGGCCATGCACTCGCGCACGCGATCGAGGATGCCAAGATTGATCAGATTATTGCCCAGGTGCGGACCCATCAAAAATTCGGCTGAAAGGTACGCGACGGTTCGCGAGGCCTGCTTGGTGTAAGCGGCGGCGGTACTGATCCAATGCTGCAGCATACGATCGCGCACCACATAGGCCAGCGCCATGTAATAGTCATTCCTCGTCGCGAGCGCCCGAAATTTTCCCTGCACATAGAACAGGTCGTCCAAAAAGGCGCTTTTCAGCGCCTCTTTGGTGAGGGAAGTGCGGTCATCCTCCACTTCTATTCCGGCTTTCACGGCGACCACATGACCTCCACCGGTATGCGGGTTTGGCGAAGCACGGCGCGTATCGGCATCTCCTCGATCGGGCCCGGTCCGCTGGCGGCAAGGTAAGTACGCCACTTTTGTTCACCCGTAATGAGCAGGACAATGCGCCGGCAATCGAGCAGCGCGCTCAAGTTCAAGCTCAAGCGCGGACGAGGAGGTGCCGGCGCACGCATGCCGATGCAGCCGGGCGCTGCCCGGGTATCCAGGGCGCTGGAAAGATTGGGCGAGCCGGGGAACAGCGAGGCCGTGTGGCCATCCTCGCCCATGCCCAGCTGTACGGTGTCGAACGGCCGCGGCACTCGCGCAAAGGTTTCCCACGCCGATACCGCCCCCATGTCGGGGGTAGGAGCGCCATTCTTCAGGCCGTGAAATTCTGCCGCCGCCGAGGATTCTTGCAGCAACACGTGGCGCACCAATTTCTCGTTGCTGGCAGGATCCGAAGGTTCCACCCAACGCTCATCGGCCAGTGCCACGCAGACCCGCCTCCAGTCGAGCGCTTGCACGCGCAGCAGTTCAAAAAGCCTGATCGGGGAATTGCCGCCCGAGACTACGAGGCTCGCGCGGCCCCGCGCCGCCACCGCCGCCTTGAGAGTGGCGGCGATACCATCGGCGAGCGACCGAGCGAGCGCCTCGCTGTCGGAAAATTGGGTGACGCGCGGGTCAGAGTTCATCATGCCAGGCAAACCCGTCCCGACTCAGCATCGCACTGGAGGAGGCCGGTCCCCAGGTGCCGGCGATGTAAATTTTCGGCCCCTCGTCGTATTGCTGCCAGCCTGCGCGGATCGGGTCGATCCAGGCCCACGCGGCGTCGAGCTCGTCTCTTCGCATAAATAGAGTCAAGTTGCCTTTTACCGTGTCCATCAACAAACGCTCATAAGCATCGAGACTGCGGGTTTTGAACGTTTCGCCCAAGTCCAGCGCCAGGCTCACCGGCTTCAAGCGCATGCCTTCGCCGGGATTCTTCGCCAGAATGGTCAGTGTAATGCTTTCGTCCGGCTGCAGGCGGATCACCAACTCATTGGCGGTATGCGTGGTGTTCGGCATGTCGAAGATAGGATGCGGCACTTCCTCAAAGGTCACCACCAGTTCCGTGACGCGATCTTGCAGCCGCTTTCCGGTGCGCAAATAGAAGGGCACACCCGCCCAGCGCCACGTATCGATGTCCACCTTGAGCGCGACAAAGGTCTCGGTGCTGCTGTCGGAAGCGATATCGGACTCCTGCAGGTATCCGGGTACCGGCACGCCCCGAACCGCACCGGCTTTGTACTGGCCGCGCACCGTTTTGGTGAGCACGTCACGATCGCGCAACGGGCGCAGAGCTCTCAATACTTTGAGCTTCTCATCGCGCACGGCATCCGCATCGCTGCTCGCCGGCGGCTCCATGGCCATGATGCACAGCAGCTGAAGCAAGTGGTTTTGAACCATGTCGCGCATCGCACCGGTCTTGTCGTAGAAATTGCCGCGGCGTTCAACCCCCAGCTCTTCCGCAACGGTGATTTGCACGTGCTTGATCAGGCCACGTCGCCACAGCGGCTCGAACAATGCGTTGCCAAAACGCAAGGCCATGAGATTTTGTACTGTCTCCTTGCCCAGGTAGTGATCAATCCGGTAAATCTGCTTCTCGGCGAACACCGCTCCGACTTGTTCGTTGATGAGATTTGCCGACACTGTGTCATGACCCAAAGGCTTCTCAAGCACCACGCGCGACAACGGCGTAACCACCTTTGCCTTGGCAAGATTTTGGCAGATGACGGCGAAAAGATTAGACGCGGTGGAAAAGAAGAACACGCGTACCACGGCCTCTCGATCAGCCAACAAGGCGGCGAGGGCGGCATAGTCCTTTTCGGCGCCTGCATCGAGACTGACGTAGTCCAGCAGGCGGCTAAAGCCGTCCCATTGCTTCGCAGCGAATTCCTTGCCCAGAAATTGACTGCAGGCAGTCTGTGCTTGAGCCGTATAGGCGGCGCGGGTCAAGTTCGATCGAGCGACGCCGAAGATCCGAGATTCTGCGGAAACCTGTCCGGCGACAAAGCGTCGATATAGAGCCGGCAGCAACTTGCGCGTCACCAGATCGCCGGTGCCGCCAAATAGCAACATATCGAAAGTGGGAAGTATCGTCATCGGCGCAGCGTAGCATTTGCGTGCGCGTTCGAGGAACCTGTATGAGTATCCGCGTGAGCCCGCCTTGGGCTCATGGCACAATGACGCTCGGAAAACTTAAGGGAATTATGCGATGAAGGACCTCACGGTCGGTTCGATCGTTAAGAACATACTGCAAATGGCCTTGCCCATCGCGGCCGGCATGTTTTTTCAGACCCTATATTTTCTCATCGATCTGTACTTCGTGGCCGGTTTAGGCGACGCCGCGCTGGCTGGAGTGGGCGCGGCCGGTAATGTCATGTTCATGGTATTCGCGGCAACGCAGGTGGTGGGTGTCGGCACCGTCACCCTGATCTCGCACGCCGCGGGGCGCAAAGACCAAAACGACGCGATCTTGGTGTTCAATCAAAGTCTGGCGCTGTCGGCGAGTTGTGCCGCTTTAACTGTCCTGCTGGGGTATTTACTGGGGCCTGGCTACGTGGGGACATTGGGGGCGAGTGCGGCGACCGTGGCGGCCGGTATCGAATACTTGCAGTGGTTCTTGCCGAGCTTGGCGCTTCAGTTTGCGCTGGTGGTGATGGGCTCGGCGCTGCGCGGCACAGGAATCGTTCAACCGACCATGGTCGTGCAGGTGCTCACAGTCATCTTGAACGCAGTGTTGGCCCCCGTTCTCATTGCCGGTTGGGGTACTGGCCACCCGATGGGTGTGGCGGGAGCCGGGCTTGCGAGTTCAATCGCTGTCCTCGTCGGTGTTGTCATGCTCGCGCTGTATTTTCACAGCCTGGAGAAGTACGTTGGATTCGTTCCGGCGCTTTGGCGCCCTAAGCTTGCAACATGGCGCCGGCTGCTGCGCATTGGTTTGCCTGCCGGGGGTGAATTCTTGCTGATGTTCGTGCTCATGGCATTTTTGTATTGGATCTTGAGCCGCTTTGGCCCGGATGCACAGGCTGGTTTCGGTGTCGGTATGCGCATCATGCAGAGCATGTTCCTGCCGGCAATGGCGGTGGCATTCGCCGCCGCTCCCATCGTCGGGCAAAACTTCGCGGCGGGTAAGTCCCTGCGCGTGCGCGAAACCTTTGCGCTGGCGACTCTGATCGGCAGCTGCGTCATGGTGTTTCTGACGCTATTTTGTCAGTGGGGATCGGCTTGGGTGATTGGTGCATTTGCCAAAGATGCCACCGCGCTCGCGGTAGGCAGCCAATATCTGCGGGTGATTTCCTGGAACTTCCTGGCATCGGGCGTTGTGTTCACCTGCTCGGCGGTTTTCCAAGGCATGGGCAACACCGTGCCGGCGATGATCAGTTCGGCGAGCCGTCTGGTTAGTTTTGTACTACCGGTGCTGTGGATGGCCAGACAGCCGCACTTCGAATTGATCCAGGTGTGGTACGCATCGGTCGCAAGCGTTGCGCTCCAAGCGGTACTGAGCCTTTGGCTGGTGCGTCGCGAATTTAAGCGGCGACTCTTGCCGGTTGCGCAATCCGTACCGAGCTCCGCGTGACATTGCGTACGCTCGTTGCGGTTGCCGGCTGGGCAGCGGCGGTGCTGATTCTCGGCGGCTATAGCCTGCTTTCGTTCGGCAAAATTCACGCGCAATCGCGCATTTATCAGCTGATGAACATCATCGGGGCTGCCGGTTTCATTATCAACTGCGCTTATAACAGCGCATGGCCCTCGGTCGCCCTCAACGTCGTTTGGATGGGAATTGGCTTCTATGCGTTGCGGCGGAATTCTGCCGCTGCCCGTGGCGAGCCTCGAGTTCCGCCGTAACCTGGGCGAGTGAAAGGCCTTTCACGCTGAGTAATACCAGCGTGTGATACAACAGATCGGCCGCCTCGCCCACAATGTTTTCGTCGGACTGTGCCACCGCGGCCAGCGCCAGTTCCAGCGCCTCCTCGCCGACCTTCTGCGCGACACGACTAATGCCTTGCGCGGCGAGTTTCGCCGTGTAGCTGCTTTCGGGACTCGCGACGAGACGTTCGCCCACCAGTTGCTGCAACTTACCCAAGAACCCGACACGCTGTGCAATGGATTGCGGCGCGTCCTCGCCCCAACAGGTCGCACTTCCCAAGTGACAGGCGGGTCCCGCGGGCTGCGCAAGGATCAACAGCGTATCGCGATCGCAATCGGCTGAAATGCTGCAGACGTTGAGGAAATGCCCTGAGGTCTCACCCTTGGTCCACAGACGGCGTTTACTGCGGCTCCAAAAGGTCACGTGTGCGGTATTTTCGGTGGCTTTCAGGGCCTCGCGATTCATGTAGCCCATCATGAGAACCGCACCCGATGCCGCATCCTGAACGATGGCGGGGATGAGCCCATTCATTTTTTCCCAATCCAGAGCCGGCAGAGTCATGGTCTTACCTCGATGCCAAGTAGGCGCAGTTCGCGCCGCAGATTCGCAATCGTTAATTCGCCCGAGTGAAACACGCTGGCAGCCAGAGCCGCATCCACATTGGCCGTGCGGAAAACTTCTGCAATGTGTGCGGCCGACCCGGCGCCCCCCGATGCGACCAAGGGCACGTGGCATCGCTTGCGCAAAGCGCTCAGTTGGGCAATGTCATAGCCTTGACGCACACCGTCGCTCGCCATGCAATTAAGCACAATCTCACCGGCTCCCCGCCGCTGCACTTCGTCGGCCCAGTCGAGCGTATTGCGACCGCTATCGCGGATTCGCAGGCTGTCTCCGGTATATTGCTGCACCCGATACTCGCCCCCGACGGTTTCGCTGTCGATGCCCACGACGACGCATTGCGCACCAAAGCGTTCGCTCAAGGCATTGATCAGATCAGGATCCTCAAGCGCGGGAGAATTGATGGATATCTTCTCTGCCCCCGCCGCCAACACCTCATCGGCCTCGGACACGGAGCGGATTCCCCCGGCGACGCAAAAAGGAATGTCCAAGGTGCGGGCTACCCGCCAAATCCAGGCGCGGTCAACCGAGCGTCCTTCAGGACTTGCCGATATGTCGTAGAAGACCAATTCGTCCGCTCCCTCGTCTCGATATCGGGCCGCGAGTTCAAGGATGTCGCCGACGATGCGATGATTGCGAAACCGCACGCCTTTGACGACTTGGCCATCGCGAACGTCGAGACAAGGAATTATGCGTTTGGCAAGAATGGCTGCAGTTCCTCAAATGGGATCAGATCTTCCAGCAAAGCTTTGCCGCTGATGGCGGCTGCGGCCCCGGTTGCGTTCAACGCATGCAGATCGTGTGCATTGCGAATGCCTCCGGAGGCTTGCCACTCGATGTCCGGGTATCGGCGCACGCCCTCGGCATACAAATCGATATTCGGACCAATCAATGCCCCGTCTCGGCCGACATCCGTGCACAGCACATGTTTGAGGCCGCAGTGTGCGTAAGTGTCCACCGCTCTCCAGAGCGAATATTCGGATTGACGTTGCCAGCCGTGCGTCATGACTCGCGGCAGTCCGTTATCATCGATGCTCACGTCGAATGCCAAGGTGAGCCGCTGAGGGCCAAAGTGCATCAGCCACGCTTGCACCTGCTCGATTTTATAAAGAGCTGCACTGCCTACTACGACGCGGGCAACGCCGGCATCCAGCATCTGCGCGAGCGCCGCGGTGTTTCGCAGACCCCCCCCCACTTGCAGCTTCATGGTTTTTTGCGCTGCCAATTGCATGATGATCGAGCGATTTTGCAGTGTCCCGTCTCGAGCGCCATCCAAATCGACGATGTGCAGCCAATCCGCGCCGCAGCTGCGGTACTTGACCAATAGTGTTTCGGGGTCGGTTGGATAGCGAGTTTCCGCTTCGAAGTCTCCGTGCAACAGCCGCACGCAGCGGCCGGCTCTAAGATCGATCGCGGGAATAAGGCGCATGCGAGTGCTATAAGCCCAGGAAATTCTGTAGCAGTCGGGATCCCACTTTGGCCGAGCGCTCCGGGTGGAACTGCACGCCGTAGAAGTTGCGCCACTGCACGCAGGCGCTGAACGGTCTGCCATAGTCGCTGCTGGCGACCGTCGCATCACCTAGCTTGAGTGCGTAGCTGTGAACGAAGTAAGCGTAGTCGTTTTGCGCCAGACCTTCGAGAAATTCACCCGGGCGCTCGATCTTCAGAGTATTCCAGCCCATGTGCGGCACGGGACGGCCAACCGCCGCTTCGAAACGATCGGCGCGGCCCGGGATGATGCCGAGACATGCGGTATTGCCTTCCTCGGAGGCCTCGTACAGCAATTGCATGCCAAGGCAGATGCCGAGCACCGGTTGCAACAGCGATGGGATCAGAGTGTGCAGATTCATCTGGCGCAGCCGACGCATCGCATCGGCGGCGGCGCCAACGCCCGGCAATATGACGTGGGTGGCGTTACGAATATGCTCGGCATCGGCCGATACCAGTGAGTTCGCGCCCAATCGCTCCAGCGCAAAGCGCAGCGAGGCGATGTTGGCGCCGACGTTCGCGATGATGACGACCTCCGTGGCGCTCATAGCGCTCCCTTGGTGCTGGGCAACTCTTCTCCTTCGAGGCGTATCGCTTGGCGCAGGCTGCGCCCGACACTTTTGAAGCACGACTCGATCATGTGATGGGAGTTCTCTCCGCGCACGCTAAGGTGCAGCGCAGCGCCCAAGGATTCAGCCAGCGATCTGAAAAAGTGCGGCACCAGCTCGGTCGGCAGGTCACCGACCCTTTCGCGCTCGAATCTGCCTTCCCAAACGAAGAAAGGCCTGCCGCTCAGATCGAGGGCCACCTGCGCCTCTGCCTCATCCATGGGCAAAAGGAAGCCGTAGCGTGCAATTCCGTGCTTGGCGCCCAACGCCTCGCGCAACGCCGCGCCTAAGCTTAAGGCGCAATCCTCTACGGTGTGATGTTCGTCGATTTGCAAGTCGCCTTGGCACTTCAGGTCCAGAGCGAAGCCGCCATGTTTGGCGATTTGCTCCAGCATATGGTCAAAAAATCCCAATCCGGTGGCGATGCTGCTAGGACCTTCGCGCGACAAATCGACCTCCACCGATATATCGGTCTCTTTGGTCTTGCGCTGAATTCTCGCCCGCCGTGCTCGTCCAACAATGCGGGCGGCGATCGCCGACCATGTCTCGCTAGCCTTGCCATCCACGAGTACACGCAAGCCTTCTATCCCCAGATTGGCGGCAAACTCAAGATCGGTATCCCTGTCTCCAACCATGAAGCTGTGCTGCTTATCAATCTGGTTGGCTGCCAAGAAGTCCGCGACCATTCCGAGCTTCGGCTTGCGGCAGTCACACTCTTCACGTTTAAAGTGAGGGCAAATGCACACTGCCTCAAACTCGATTCCTTGCGAATTGAACAGCTGCAAGATGAATCGATGCGCCCGCTCGAAAGATTCGCGTGGGAAGCTGCTGGTTCCCAAGCCGTCCTGATTGGTAACCATCACAAAGCCAAAGCCGGCAAGTTGCAGCTTTAGCAAAGCGGGAATCACGCCGGGCATGAGCCGAATCTTCTCCAGGCTGTCGACTTGCTCATCCGCCACTTCCTCATTCAAGGTGCCGTCGCGATCGAGAAACAAGATGCGTCGGCCGCTCACGAGCGTGCCACGCAGGCGATGAGCGCATCGTTTTCGGCTCGGCTACCCACTGACACCCGCAGCGAGCGGGGCAGGGCGCAATTTGCGCGCAAGTCTCGCACGATCAAGCCGCCGGCAATGCTGTAGTTCATAAATCGCTCCGCGTCGCTGCAATCAATTAAAAGGAAATTGGTATCGCTCCGCCAAATTTTTTCAACCAGGGGTGAGGAGGCAAGACCCCGGCGCAGGTAGTCTTTTTCCACGAGCAGCGCTTGCAGCCGGGTCTGGGACACCCTCAGCTCTGTCGGTTCCAGGGCACTGAGCGCGGCTTCTATGGTCGGCTGCGAAAGTGCATACGGTGGTATGACTCGCTTGGCCAGTTGGATCAACTCAGGCGCCGCCAGCAGTGCGCCGAGGCGTGCCCCCGCCAAAGCGTGGGCTTTTGAGAGCGTGCGCAAAATGGCGAGACTTTGGAAACGGCCAAGCCAACGCGCCAGGCTGGCGGCGCCGGACCATTCGATATAAGCCTCATCAATGACCACGATGGCCTTTCCGTCGAGGACCGTGCAAATATGCTCGAGTGCGGCATAATCCAAAAGATTGCCGGTCGGATTGTTGGGCGAACACAGATACACCAGTTTGACGCCGGGCCGCCAGGCCGCGAGCAACGCCTGCACGTCAACGCCCCAGCCGCGGGCTCTTGTCAATGGCACCTCGATGACTTCAGCGCCTTGAATCCGCGCGGCGACTTGATACATGCCAAAGGTTGGGCTGCACTGCAGAATCGCATCGACGCCCGCGCGCAAATAAATGCGCGATAACAGATCAATCGCTTCATCCGCACCGCGCGTAGCAAGCACTTGGGCGCTCGATACATCGTACAGCGACGCCAGCCTCTCTATCAGCGCCTGCGGTTGCGTCTCAGGATAGCGATTGAGCCCAACGCGGGTACCGTCGCGCGTCGGCCGCCAGGGTGCTTCGTTAGCATGCAAGCGCGTGTGAGAGGGCAACCATACTGCATGCGCATAAGGCTTCAGCGTGACGATTTCAGGGCGCGCTAGGGAAATCAGGCTGTTCATTGCAATGCCGCGAGGCGAATGGTCACCGCAGCTGCATGCGCATCGAGTCCCTCCAGATCGGCCAAGATTTGAGCCGTCGGACCGAGTTCCCGCAGGCCCGCCGGCGTCAACTCTTGAATGCTGATGCGCTTCTGAAAGTCCTCAAGCGACAAACCGCTGTAGCATCGGGCGTAGCCGTAGGTCGGCAGGGTGTGATTCGGTCCGCTGCAGTAATCGCCCATGGATTCGGGCGACCAGTTGCCCAGAAACACCGCCCCCGCGGCTACGATGCGGGGCAGCCATGAGCGCGGGTCGCTGATCTGCAGCAATAAGTGTTCGGGTGCGTATTCATTCGCGATGTCGAATGCCGTCTGCAGCGTGTCGACCACGATGAGTCGCATGTAATTCATCGATGCGCTGAGAATCTGCGAGCGAGACAGATGAGCGCTTTGGCGTTTCAGCTCACCCATGACCGCTTCAGCCAAGGCCGTCTGCGCAGTCAACAATATCGCTTGTGCATCGGGGCTATGTTCTGCCTGTGCCAACAGATCGGCGGCGACAAAGTCGGCCCGGGCGCTGGCATCGGCGATCACCATGACTTCGCTGACGCCGGCAGGCAGGTCCGCCGCGGCCCCGTCGGCGTGCTGAGCCACCAGCATCTTTGCCGCGGTAACCCAGGCATTGCCTGGACCGAAAATCTTGTCGCACTTCGGAATCGTCTCGGTGCCGTAGGCCATGGCGCCGATCGCCTGGGCGCCCCCGACCTTGAAGACCTGCGTAATCCCGGCCTTTTGAGCCGCGACCAGCACCGCCGGATCGGCCGAGCCGCCTCGCTGGGGCGGCGTGCACAGGATACGCACCGGGCATCCGGCAATGGCGGCGGGCACGGCGAGCATGATGGCGGTGGAGGGCAGCGGCGCGGAACCCGCCGGCACGTATAGACCCACTGCGCGAATCGGTACACTGATGCGTTCGCAAAGCACGCCGGGGGCGGTTTCGATACGCAGCGGCTGCGCTATTTGCGCCTCGTGAAAACGATGTACGGTAAAAATGGCTCGCTCGATGGCGGCATGCTGCTCGATGCTGAGTTGGGACTCGGCGGTGGAAAATTCTTGCGGCGAGACTTGCAACCCTTGCGGTCGAACGCCGTCCAACTGCTGGGTCAGGGCATGGAGCGCCGCATCTCCCTCACGGCGCACGCGCTCGATAATGCCCTGTGCGGCAGCCATGACGCCGGCTGCATCGCGTTGCACGGGCCGCATCAAGGCTTCGCGGCGCTGCTCTGCAGAGAGAAATTTCCAGTCGAGCATTCTCATGAGCAGCGCCGCTATGCCAGCATTTTCTCGACCGGCAGGACCAACACCGAGGTTGCTCCGGCATCTTTCAAGTCTTCGAGCGTTTCCCAAAATACATTTTCAGGGCACACCGCATGGACTGCCACTCTATCGCCCAGGCCTTCCAGAGGAATGACGGTGGGCGCTTCGCTGCCGGGGAGCAATTTCGCGATGGCCGCAAGAGCCGAGCGCGGCGCATGCAGCATGATGTACTTGCTGCCTTTTACCTGCTCAACGCCGTCGATTCGCATGAGCAGGCGTCGGGTCCATTCCTGCTTCTGCGCAGGAATTGGCATAGGCGTTCGAATCAGCGCCGCCTGGCTCTCGAGTACGGTGTGCACGTTGCGCAGGTGATTGGCGGCCAGGGTCGAGCCAGTCGACACCAAGTCGCAGATTAAATCCGCTCTGCCCAAACGCGGTGCAATTTCAACCGAACCCGACAGAACCACGACCTCCGCCGAGATGCCATTCTGTTTGAGGAAGCGCGACAGAATATGAGGATACGTGGTGGCAATGCGCTTGCCTTGAAGCGATTGCGCATCTTCATAGTGAAAGCCTTCCGGCACTGCGATGCACAGCCGGCAGCGGCCGAAATCCAACAACTGCACCGTGTCGAACAATGGCCCGACCTCGCGAGCCTGGAATGCCAGGCGCTTCTCTTCGATGACGTTCAAGCCCACCAGCCCCAAGTCGCAGACATCTTCCTGCACCAGGTCCGGGATATCATCGTCGCGCACGAACAGCACGTCCAAAGGCATGTTCTCGCCGTAGCACATCAGCTGATCCTTACCGCGGCTGTATTTGAGTCCGCAGCGGGAGAGCAGATCGAGAGAACTGTCGGTGAGACGGCCGCTCTTTTGAACCGCGATTTTCAGGCGCATGTCGGCGGGGACGTCGGCGTTACGCATCGAGCTTCAACCTTTCGGTAACTGCCCGATACCCGCCATTGCCGGACATCAAGTAGCGGGCGACGCGCCCGATGGTCGTGACACTGACGCCAGTCTGTTTGTGGATTTCTCGATACGGCAATCTTTTCTCCAGCAGTTCCACCACCGCCCACCGATCGGCCATAGCCTGCAACTCCGCCGGCGTGCACAAATCGCGGAAGAAACTGCGGCACTCATCGATCGAGCGCAGCGCCAAGATGGCGGTGCAGAGCGCACGCTCGTGCTGCTGCTCTTGCCGCACGGTGACCGGCCGATTGGTTTTCATGACCTGTAGAGAAGCCTCATTTTTACTAATGTAATAATGCACTGTTACATTATTACATTGACCCGGCGAATGCAAACATAAGCTTATTGCTTGACGTCCCCGCAGCCCCTGCTAATATTCAGCGGCTCATCTAGACCGGCTGAGGGAAAGGCCCTTAGAAGCCGGGGCAACCACCGACTGTCGGAACGGTGCCAACTCCTGCGGGAACGCGGCGTTTTGCGCGAACCCGGTAGATGGGCGGCCAATTTGCGTGGTTCCCAGGCGGGTTCCGCGACTTCAATGGGCTACGAGCGATGCTCCAGGGGTTATGTCGCCTTCAAGGAGCTTCGGGGTCGTGGTCGAAAATTCACTCAATGCAGTTGACGAGACTTTGAGTCTCAGTCCCTTCCAGCTTTATCACGGGGACTCGCTGGGCGCTCCCAAGATGTGCTTTCGTTTGGCCGGCAACCCTGCCGGTCCGCTGGTGGCTGTCCTCGGTGGAATCTCCGCGCACCGCATCGTGGTCGGTCGGCCGGGCGAGGGTTGGTGGCCTGAGATGGTCGGGCCCGGGCTGGGTGTGGATACCCGCGAGTACCGCGTGCTCGGCATCGACTACATCGGCGGGCACGGCGAGAGTTCCACGCCGAGCGTCGGCGGCGGATTCCCGCCCATCAGCTCCTACGATCAAGCCAATGGCCTGCAGAAGATTCTTCAGCACCTAAGGATCAAGTCCCTGCATGCGATCGTCGGCGCCTCCTATGGCGGCATGGTTGCGTTGTGCTTCGCCGAGAGGCATCCGGCATCGGTACGCCACATCGTGGTCTTAAGCGCCGCTGATCGGGGCCAGGCGCTGTCGACTGCTTGGCGCAGTGTGCAGCGTCAAATCGTGCGCGAAGCCATCGCGCGGGGCGATGGCGCAACCGGGCTGAAACTTGCTCGTGCTCTGGCCATGGCTACTTATCGCAGCGCCACCGAATTTGCGCTCAGATTCGGCGGCGCACCGACGCGTATCGAGGGGCGCTTTCGTTTCCCCATCGAGGACTACTTATTCGCACGCGGCGATAACTACGTGCAGAAGTATCGTGCCGAATCCTTTCTCACATTGAGCGAATCGATCGACCTGCATGCGATGGATGCAACACGAGTGCAAACGCCCGCGACGCTCATTGCGGTGCGCGAAGATCAACTGGTGCCGTTCAACGACATGCAGTCCTTGTCCGCCCGCCTTAACGGGCCACGCCAGCTCATCGAGATCAATTCCATTTTCGGGCACGACGCCTTTTTGAAGGAAGGAGCTGCCCTGATCCCTATCGTCAGGCACGCCCTAGCGGAGCAGAAGCCATGAGCAACAAAGCGCCATCCAAACAACTTGCGACCCGCTCGGTTCGAGCCGGCATCGAGTCGGATCCCCATCACGGTTCCGTCGTGCCGCCGATTTACTTGTCGACGAATTTTGCTTTCGAAAGCTACCGCCAGCCACGTAAATACGATTACACGCGTTCCGGTAATCCGACCCGTGATCAGCTTGCCGCCGCGCTCTGCGACCTCGAGGGGGGCGCCGGCGCAGTCGTCACCTGCACCGGCTTGGCCGCCGTTTCATTGATCTTGGCGGACTTGCCCGCCGGGGCACGCGTCGTGGCCCCGCATGACTGCTATGGCGGCACCTACCGATTGCTGACTGCGCTGCATGCGAAGGGCAGCCTGGCCGTTCAATTCGTCGATCAGAGCAATCTGCCTGAACTGCAGACGGCTCTGGCCGCGCAACCTAAGTTGGTGTGGATCGAAACGCCCAGCAATCCGCTGCTGCGGGTGGTGGACATCCGCGCGGTCAGCTCTGCAGCCCACGCGGCCGGTGCACTGACCGCGGTGGACAACACGTTTTTGTCGCCCCTCTGGCAGCAGCCCTTAACTCTGGGGGCGGATTTTGTTTTGCACTCGACCACGAAGTACCTCAACGGCCACAGCGATGTGGTGGGCGGCGCCGTAGTGGCTGCGACTAAGGAGTTGCATGAAAGGCTGGCCTGGTGGGCCAATGCCATCGGCGTCACAGGGGCACCGTTCGATAGCTTTCTCACCTTGCGGGGTATCCGCAGCTTGCATGCGAGGATGAGGGTACACGCTGAAAACGCCGCGCAGGTGGTGCAGTTTCTAACCCAGCATCCGCAAGTGCGGCGCGTCTACTATCCGGGACTCGCCGATAATCCGGGGCACGAGATTGCTTGCCGTCAGCAAAGCAGCTTCGGTGCGATGTTGAGTTTCGAACTCGCCGGCGGAGAGCCGGCAGTTGGAGCATTTCTATCGGGGCTGGAATGCTTCACGCTGGCCGAATCCCTCGGCGGCGTCGAAAGCCTGGTTTCGCACCCCGCCAGTATGACGCATGCGGGAATGGAAGAATCGGCTCGCAGCCGGGCGGGAATCAGCGATGCGCTGCTGCGCGTCTCCGTCGGGATCGAGGATTCCGCGGATCTGCTGGCCGACTTAGAAGCCGCCCTTGCACGCGCCGCTAAAGCGCAGTCAAAACCGCATCTGCGGCGGCGCGTGTCGTAAGGGGTTTGGCGGCGGCGGATATATCGGCGGTAAGGGCGCCGGAGGCGATTGCTTGGTGCACTGCCTTTTCTACGGCCTTCGCTTCAGTTTCCAATCGCAGCGAATAGCGCAGCAACATCGCGGCGCTCAAGATCGCGGCATAGGGATTGGCAATTCCGCGCCCCGCAATGTCCGGCGCCGAGCCGTGTATCGGCTCGAACACTCCGCCACGTGTTCCGCCACCCAGCGAGGCGGAGGGCAACAGTCCCAAGGATCCGGCGAGCACTGAGGCTTCATCGGTGAGAATGTCGCCGAACATGTTCTCGGTCACGATCACATCGAAATCTCGCGGCCTGTGCAACAGGTGCATGGCGGCCGAGTCCACCAGCATATGTTCAAATGTCACATCGGGAAATTCGCCGGGCATGATACGGTCCACCGTCATGCGCCACAGGCGGGAGGTTTCCAGTACATTGGCTTTATCCACGGAGGTCAATTTTTTGCGGCGTCCGCGGGCCAGCCCAGCGGCAAGCCGCACCACCCGTTCTATCTCCGTGACGCTGTATTCGCACAGATCGGATGCCCCGGTGGCGGTTCGGGTTTTCTTCCCGAAATAAAGGCCGCCGGTCAGTTCGCGCACCACCATAATATCCACGCCGCGCAGCAGCTCAGACTTGATAGGCGAGGCCTCGAGTACCGCGGGGTGAGGGACTACGGGACGCAGATTGGCGAACAGCCCCAATTCCTTGCGCAGCTTCAACAAGCCTTGCTCGGGCCGAACCGAGGCATGCGGGTCGGACCACTTCGGTCCGCCGACCGCACCCAGCAGCACCGCATCGGCTCGCCTCGCCAGGCTAAGCGTGGCCGGCGGCAACGGATCACCGCTCGCATCGATGGCCGCGCCGCCCACCAATGCTGATTCGAACACGAACCGATGAGCAAATCGCAACCCTATTTTCTCAAGCGCACGCACCGCCTCTGCGGTGACTTCAGCACCGATGCCATCACCGGCGAGCACTGCAATCAGCGCGTCCATTTAGGCGCGCGCCGCTTCGAAGCGTTCGATGTCGCTCAGCTTGCTCAGCAGGTAGCCGAGTTCGTCGACGCCGTTCAGGAGACAGTGGCGCGCAAAGGGCTCGATCGGAAACGCCACGGAGGCGCCGGTCGGCAATGTCAGCCGCAGGGATTCGAGGTCGATGTCCACTTTTGCGCCGGGATGAGTCAGCAACCACTGCGATGTCGGCTCATCGACGACTACCGGAAGTAAGCCATTGATCAAGGAATTGCCGCGAAAGATGTCGGCTATTTCGGTACTGATGACAGCCCGGAAACCGTAGTCGAGCAGCGCCCATGGGGCATGTTCGCGCGAGGATCCGCAGCCGAAATTTCGCCCCGCCACCAGAATTTCGGCCCCTCGGGATTGCGGATGATTGAGAACGAACTGCTCATTCGCAGACCCGTCGGGCCGATAGCGCCAATCCGCAAACAGCTGTTGCCCCAAGCCCTCCTTGGTGGTGGTGGTCAGAAAGCGCGCGGGGATGATTTGATCGGTGTCGATATCGCTCGAGTCGATCACCACGGTTTTCGATGTGATACGTCGTATCGATTGCATCAGAGCAGATCCCGCGGGTCTGTGATTCGGCCTTTGACGGCGCAGGCAGCGGCGGTCAGCGGGCTGGCCAACAACGTTCGCGCCCCCTTGCCCTGGCGCCCTTCGAAGTTGCGGTTGCTGGTGCTGACCGAATACTGCCCGGCGGCGACGGTGTCGCCATTCATGCCGAGGCACATTGAACAGCCGGACTCGCGCCAATCTGCGCCGGCCGCCTTGAAAATTTCCGCCAGTCCCGCCGCTTCTGCCTGCTTTTTGATTTGCTGCGATCCCGGCACGATAAGCAATTGCACCCCAGGTGCAACCTTGCGGCCCTTGAGTATTTGCGCCGCTGCCTGAAGATCATCGAGCCTGCCGTTGGTACAACTGCCGATGAACACCACATTGACAGGTTTCCCGAGCATGCCCTCTCCGCCGCGAAACCCCATGTAGCGCATCGCTTTGTCGAAAACGGCGTCGCCTTGGCGGTCCGGGATCCTCGCTCCGATCGGTACCACCATGCCCGGATTGGTGCCGTACGTGATCATCGGGTCGATGGCTGCGGCGTCGATGTCCACGAAGGCGTCGAATTGCGCGCCAGGATCAGTCGCGAAGGTGCGCCAGCGGCTGACAGCGGCCTCCCAATCGACTCCTTTAGGCGCGCGCGGCCTACCGGCCAGGTAGTCGAAGGTCACTTCATCCGGTCCGATTATACCGGCGCGTGCGCCGGCTTCGATCGACATGTTGCACACCGTCATGCGCTCCTGCATGGACATCGCTTGCACCGCCGGACCGCGATACTCCAAGACGTAACCCGTTCCGCCGGAAACGCCGATCTTGCCGATGATGCTCAAGATCAAGTCCTTGGCGCTCACGCCGGGATGCAGCCGCCCCTCGATATTAATCGCGAAGGTCTTGGGCTTGCGTTGCAGCAATGCTTGTGTCGCCAATACGTAGCCGACTTCGCTGGTTCCGATGCCGAAGGCGAGGGCGCCAAAGGCACCATGAGTGCTGGTGTGGCTGTCACCGCACACAATGGTCATCCCCGGCTGAGTGCAGCCCAGTTCCGGACCGATGATATGCACGATGCCGCGCCGCTCATCCTGCATGCCGAAAAGCTCGATGCCGAACTCGGCCGCATTTTTTTCAAGTTGTCGTACTTGGCGGGCGGCGGCATCGATCTTGATGGGCACGCGGCCGAACACCTGCTCGGTCTGCGTTGGCGTTGAATGATCCATGGTCGCCAGCGTTCGGTCCGGCCTGCGTACCTTGAGGCCCCGCGCGCGCAACATGCTAAATGCCTGGGGCGTGGTCACCTCATGCGCGAGGTGCAAGTCAACATACAGCACCGCCGGAGTGTCGCGTGTCTCGGCCACTACCTCATGCGCACTCCAGACCTTGTCGAACAACGTGCGCGCCGGCATGAATTTCAGCTCTTATCCGCTTCCAACCACGGCATACGAGAGCGCAGCTGAGCGCCGACCTTTTCGATTGAGTGGGACAAATCCGCCTTCAACAGCTTTGAGTACTTGCGCCGGCCATTCTTGTTCTCGGCAATCCACTGGCGCGCGAATTTGCCCTGCTGAATTTCGCTCAGGATCTTCTTCATCTCTTTTTTGGTCGCCTTATTGACGACGCGCGGCCCGCGGGTCAAATCGCCGTACTTCGCAGTTTCGCTGATGAAGCGGTGCATTTTGGTAATGCCGCCCTCATGCAAAAGGTCCACGATCAGTTTCAGCTCATGCAGACACTCGTAATAGGCCACCGCAGGCTGGTAACCTGCTTCCACCAAGGTCTCGTAGCCTTTCACCACGAGCTCCGTAGCTCCACCGCACAGCACGGCCTGTTCGCCGAACAAATCAGTTTCGGTTTCCTCGCCGAATGTCGTCGCCAGCACGCCGCCGCGCGTGCCGCCGATCCCATCGGCGTACGCCAACGCCTTCGCCTTTGCCCGTTTGGAGGGGTTCTGGGCGACCGCAATCAGGCAGGGCACACCCCGACCTTGCTGGTACTGGCGCCGCACCAAATCCCCCGGTCCCTTGGGCGCGATCAGCACCACATCCAAATCTTTGCGAGGTTTGATCTGTTTGAAGTGAATGTTGAAACCGTGAGCGAATAGCAAGGTTGCGCCTCTCTCAATGACGGTTTTTAATTCCTCATAAAGCGGCTTTTGTGTCAGATCCGGAACCAGCATTGCCACCAGTTGCGCGCCTGCCACGGCGGCGCGCGGCTCCGATACCTGCAACCCGTCTTTTTTCGCCTTGGTCCAACTGTCGCCTTTGCGTACCCCGACCACCACGTCGTATCCACTATCGCGCAGATTAAGCGCATGCGCTCGTCCTTGGCTGCCATAGCCAAGAACCGCGATGCGCGCTCCTCGCAGCGCTTTCCTGTCGACGTCTTTTTGCGAATACAACCGCATTCTAGAATCTCCTGATTCGAACCAACCTCTGAAACTCGAGACCCCGCTTAAAGAGGTTCGCGGCCTTAAGCGGGGTCCAGAAAAATTGCGCTTAAACGCTTTGTTAAACTAGCACGAAATAGCATCACAGAATCTCCTATGATGCAGTGAGTACCCAAGGCTTTGCAGCGCCTCGAGAAGTTTTCATGAATGTCGGTGCCAATTTTTCAGTGCCGTTGTGGTTGCTCTACGAAGATGAGCTAGATGCCTGGCGCACCGCGCAGCCGCAGCCGGTGCGGCAATGGCTTCTCGAGCAGAATTTCAAAGCAGAGAAGCATCGCCTCGTTCTGTTGCCGAATTCCGAGGGCAATCTCGCTGCCGCTGTCGGCGGCTTGGGCAAACGCGCCCAGATCTCGCTATGGCTCGCGGCTGCTTTCGCAGAGCGGTTGCCGCCGCGCCGTTACCGATTGATGCAACATTTCAGCCCATCAGAGGCGACTCACTTGGCGCTGGGGTTTTTATATGGGGTGTATCGCTTCGAGCGCTACCGCAGCGCCAAATGCGAGACGGCCAGCCTAGATCCGCCGTCGAATGCGGATTTGGCTTTCGTCACGCATGCCGGTGAGTCGCTGCGCATGGCGCGGGACTGGATCAACACGCCGGCCGCCGATTTTGGCCCCGCGCAATTAGCTGCTGCGGCGCGTCAGGTTGCGCAGCGTTACGGTGCCAGTTTCAAGGAATGGGTTGGAGAGGAGCTGCTGTCCGAGAATTTTCCGGCCATTCATGCGGTAGGGCGGGCGAGCAGCGCCGCGCCACGCTTCATCGAGCTATGCTGGGCGCCGCCGGGAACGGAAGCCTTACCGACCGTGATTTTGGTCGGAAAGGGGGTCTGTTTCGACAGCGGCGGTCTGGACATCAAAGGCGCCGCCGGCATGGCGCTGATGAAAAAAGACATGGGCGGCGCGGCCATTGCCTTGGCCCTCGCTCACTTGGCGATGAGCGCGAACATCGGCTGCCAACTGCGCGTGCTATTGCCGGCGGTTGAGAATGCCATCAGCGGCAATGCGTACCGCCCCGGCGATGTGCTGTCTACGCGCAAAGGTCTCACGGTCGAAGTGGGCAACACGGATGCAGAAGGCAGGCTGGTGTTGTGCGATGCCTTGGCTTATGCAGACTCCCTCAAGCCTGCGCTGATAGTGGATTTCGCGACGCTCACCGGCGCGGCGCGGGTGGCGCTTGGCCCGGAGCTTCCCGCGCTCTTCGGCAATGATGAGCGCCTGGTCCTCGATCTGGCACGCGCGGCGGCAGCCGAGCATGATCCGCTGTGGCCAATGCCTCTTTGGGCCGGGTACGAGGACGAGCTCGCCAGCAAAATCGCGGATTTAAATAACGTCGCGTCCTCGACCTTTGCCGGTGCCATATTCGGCGCTCTGTTCCTGAAGCGCTTCGTAACGGAATCGCCATGGATGCATATCGATTTGTACGCTTGGAATCCGAAGGATCGTCCCGGCCGAAGCGTCGGTGCAGAGGCGCAGGCCTTGCGCGGCTGCTACCGCTACTTGGTCGAACGCTTCGGTGTTGCGTAAACTGGCGCGATGCGCAGAAAATCTCTGAAGGTCGATTCTCGCCGATATTCTCGAGTGGTGGTCGAGGGCGTCAAGCAGACCCCCAACCGATCGATGCTGCGAGCCGTCGGATTTGCCGATGCCGATTTCGATAAGCCCCAAGTCGGCGTTGCCTCGACTTGGAGCAACTTGACGCCCTGCAATGTGCACATCGACGAGTTGGCGCGTTTGGTAGCCAAGGGAGCGGATCGGGCCGGCGCCAAGGCAATCACGTTCAATACGATTACGGTGTCGGACGGCATCTCCATGGGTACCCCCGGCATGCGCTACTCACTGGTGTCGCGCGAAGTCATTGCCGATTCGATCGAGACCGTGGTCGCCGCGCAGGGCTTCGATGGGGTGGTAGCAATCGGCGGGTGCGACAAGAACCTGCCGGGGTGCATGATGGCGCTCGCACGACTGGATCGACCCGCCATTTTCGTTTATGGCGGAACAATCCGTCCCGGCGCAGAACAGCGCGACATCGTCTCGGTTTTCGAAGCCGTCGGCGCATACGCGAAAGGAGGGATGTCCGAGCAGCAGCTTAAATTCGTGGAGCGCACCGCGATCCCGGGACCGGGCTCCTGCGCGGGAATGTATACAGCGAACACCATGGCCTCTGCCATCGAAGCGATGGGAATGAGCCTGCCCAACAGCTCCGCTCAGGATGCAATTTCCGAGCAGAAGCGCGGCGACTGCGAGCGCGCGGGTGCCGCGGTGGTTACCCTCATCCATCGAGGCATCACGCCGCGCCAGATTATGACGCGCAAATCCCTGGAGAACGCGATTACGATGGTGATTGCCCTCGGCGGCTCAACCAACGCTGTATTGCACCTGTTGGCCATTGCGTCCTCAGCAGATATCCGGCTTAAGCTTGATGACTTCACCCGCATTGGCAAGCGCGTTCCGGTGTTGGCGGATTTGCGCCCCAGCGGCCGTGCTTCGATGTCGGAGCTGGTGGCGATCGGGGGTATTCAACCGCTGATGAAAACGCTGCTGCAGGAAGGCCTGCTGCACGGTGACTGCCTGACGGTCACCGGTGCGACGCTGGGCGAAAACCTGCGCAACGTTGCCTCTTATCCGGCGGGTCAACAGATTGTGCGAGCGATGAATGATCCCATCAAGAAAGACAGCCATTTGGTCATCTTGTATGGGAATCTCGCCCCGGAGGGGGCGGTTGCAAAAATTACAGGCAAAGAGGGTCTCATCTTTCGCGGCCAGGCTCGGGTATTTGATTCAGAAGAAGGCGCCGCGCAAGGAATACTGAGCGGCAAGGTGAAGGCGGGCGATGTCGTCGTGATTCGTTATGAGGGGCCCAAGGGTGGTCCCGGAATGCGTGAGATGCTCAGTCCCACCAGCGCCATCATGGGGTTAGGTTTAGGCCGAGACGTGGCATTGATAACCGACGGGCGGTTTTCCGGCGGCAGCCACGGTTTTGTGGTGGGGCACGTGTCCCCGGAAGCGATGCTGGGCGGCCCTTTGGCGCTCGTAAAGACAGGCGATGGCATCACCATTGATGCACGCCGACGGGAAATCACCTTGCACGTCGCCGTCGATGAGCTGAAGAGGCGCCGCAAATCTTGGCTTTCTCCTAAACCCTATGCGCGCCGCGGTACCCTAGCCAAATATTCTCGTGAGGTGAGCAGCGCATCCTTGGGCGCCGTGACGGACCTAGAACCCGCTGCAACAAACACGGCGAAGCCCTCTTGATGTCCGACATCAACATGGGGAGTTTCTGCACTTACATCCCGCTTGCAGTTCGGGCGGGATATGTGTCAGTCTTATTTACTTGCCGAGGGGAACTTGAAGGGACGTTGCTTGTGCCGAAGCAGCGAAGTTTGCGGCGTGCGCACCGCGCAAGATCAAGACAGGGGTAGGGTCGCAAAGACTTATGTATAGATATGAAAATCCGTCGATATTCTCCGGCAAGCGGGGCGCTGCGCTCATTGCCGTCATCCTTCTACATGTCGTGATCGTGTGGGGCTTTTACAGCGGTCTGGCCGGCAAGCTGGTACAGAAAATCATTCCGCCGGTGGAAATTGCGCAGATCGAGAAGCCGAAGGATATTGATAAGCCGCCGCCCCCGCCGCCTAAGCTCGAAGAGATCAAGCCTTACGTGCCACCACCGGAGTTCGTTGACATCCAGGCCGCACCGCCTGAGACCACAGCGATCTCGGTAGTGACTCGGGAACAGGCGCCGCCGCCGGTGGCACCGGTCGCAGCCCCGGTGCAGCATACGATCATCGGCGCCAAAATGGATCCGCGGCACCCCTTTAAGATCGGCGAGGAATACTATCCGGACGCCTCTAAACGAGCCAACGAAGAGGGGCGCTGCATCGTGCTCGCGCACGTGAACGCAAAGGGCGATATTTTGGATGCGCAGATTCAAACAAGCTCCGGCTTTCCTCGGTTGGACGAGGCCTGTTTGAAAGGCGTCAAGGGACAGCGGGCGCTGCCCGGTATGGAAGACGGCAAGCCTGTAGATGGTCAATTCGCATTTGCCATCGTATGGAAGTTAACAGGCAAGTAGCCGCAGTCGATTAGACAACTTAGGTTTTTAGCCCATCATTTTTAAGCTTTTATAAGTAGAGGGAATCGGTCTATGCAAGAGACAGTTGTTGAAAATCCGTATGGCCTTGGTGCACTGATTGCCAATGGCAATATTGTGAGCCGATCGATCCTCGCCGTGCTGTTGATCATGTCCTTGATGACGTGGTTCATCATGATCACCAAGTTTTTTGATCAGCGCCGCTTGCGCCTGCAGGCGATCGAGGCGGAGAAGGAGTTCTGGAGTTCCACGAGCCTGACCGACGCAATCGGCAAGTTAAAGGGTGGCTCCAATCCGTTTCGAGCTCTGGCGGAAACCGGCAAACAGGCCTACGAGTACCACGAAACCAACAAGACTCGGCTATCCGGTGCCATTGGCACCAGCGAATGGATAACCGAGTCATTGCAGCGCACGGCGGATGCCATCATCAGCAGAATGCAGACAGGCCTGCCGGTGCTCGCGTCGGTCGGCGCGACAGCGCCCTTCGTCGGCTTGCTCGGTACTGTGATCGGTATTTATAACGCCCTTATCGCCATCGGCGTGTCCGGGCAGGGCTCGATTGAAAAGGTCGCCGGTCCCGTGGGCGAGGCCTTGATCATGACGGCCATCGGCTTGGTAGTCGCCGTTCCCGCAGTGTTGGGCTACAACGTTCTCCTGCGACGCAACAAGACCGTGCAAGAACGCGTCAGCCACTTCACGCATGAGCTGCATGCCTACCTGATCTCCGGCGTTAAGATGGGGCTGGGAATGGACAAGCCGCCGGCAGCCATGGGCAAGCCTCCTGCAGCCGCTCTCGCCCGCTAGGAATCGATTGACATGGCGCTACATGTAGGCGAGGAAGACGAGGGCGTCGCGATGTCCGACATCAACGTCACGCCCCTCGTGGACGTGATGTTGGTGCTGCTGATTATTTTCATCATCACCATCCGGGTGATATTGCAGCAAGTGCCGTTGACGCTTCCCAAGGCGACGAACTTGGTTACTCAAACGCGCCCTGAAAACGTCACCATTGCGGTCGACAAGCAAGGTGCTATTTACTGGAACACCAAGCTTTTGTCAGGGCAGGACGAATTGCTGTCGCAGCTGCGCGGCATTGCCCGCCAGGAGCCTCAGCCGGAAGTGCACATTCGCGGCGATTCGAATGTGAGATATCAATTTGTCGGCCAGGTGCTCGTGGCGACTCAGAGAATTGGTATACGCAAAGTAGCGTTTATCACTGAGCCCGATCGCCCGACGTTCGAGAAATAGGAGACAAACCATGGCCATGAGTGTAGGCGGGGGGAAGGAGGGCCAATCCTATTCCGAGATCAATATGACGCCCTTGATTGACGTCATGTTGGTGTTGCTCATCATTTTTATCATCACGCTTCCTAACCAGACGCACGCCGTGAAGATCGACAATCCGTTGCCGCCGCCGCCGAATCAGGTACCGCCGCCGCCGCCGGAAGTCATCAATCTCACCATCGACTTCGATGGTACGTTGCTGTGGAATGGCAGCCCGGTCGACCGAAAGACCTTGCAGGGCTACATCGAGTCCGAATCTACGAAACAGCCGCAACCTGAAGTGCATATCCAGGTCGACAAGTTTGCCAAGTATGAGATCGTGGCGCAGACGCTGGCTGATTTGCAGCATCGCGGTTTGAAGAAGATAGGATTCGTTAATAACGATTTCTTCTAATCACGGGTTCTCTAACTGGTGTTACGGCGCGTCAACCCATTAAAAGGGTGCGCGCCGTTCGTTTTGAGCAACTTATATGCCGCGTGGCGAAAACGCCGCGCGCAATAGATTCGGTACATAGCGAGGTCTCTAATGAGTCATTCGATCCATAAATTTCGTCGCCCCCCTGTCGTCTTTTGCTTAAGCCTGCTGCTTGGCTGCGCAGCGCTATCGCCGGCGGCATTCTCGGCGGAAAAGGCAAAGGGCCAGGAAATCAGCCG
>JANYAD010000261.1 GCA_025355165.1 Gammaproteobacteria bacterium
CGTACGGATGCCGATGCGCTACGGGGAGCACGTCATGGCGGCACGCGGAGGGATGGCGAGGGCGGCCAAGGAGCAGGGACGAGAGGGCCATTAGCGTCGGTCGCAATGTCTCAAGCCCGCAACCGGACGTGCCCCATATGGAGAGTAACCGGAAGTTGGGGGTGTGCGGCTCGGCGAAGATTGATTGCTCAATGGCCTAGACCCAACAGTCGTGTCACCAGGTGCCATTTGAGGTTATCCGCGCTTCGCGATTGCGCGGATTTCAACGAGTGCGCCGTCAGTGATTAGCTCAGTCACGCCAATGGCCGTCTAAGCAGGGTAAGGCTCGGCGATGAACTCGTCCTTTACCTTCACGAAAGCACTCAGGTGTTGGTTGAGGCCTACGTGGTAGGTGGTGATTTCTACGATGTTACGAACCTCGATGCCCGCTTGGAGCAGGTTGGATCGCAAGAAACTAAACGCATCTCGAAACTGCGTCTCTGGGTCCGGTGCTAGCGTGCGATCTGGGCGTGTCCCAGTGATGCCGGAAAGGAAAATAAAGTCTCCGGTATCGATTCCGGGTGAGAAGTGCCAATCACGTGGGTAGTGCGCGAACTCCGGCGTCAAAATCACTTTTCTCATGACATCACTGCTGTAAAGTGAAACCACGACAAACGGCGGCGATTTTGTTTCCATCGGGATCGCGGACATACGCCGCGTAGAAATCTGGGCTGTAATGTAGTCGCAAGCCGGGAGCACCGTCGCAACTTCCACCATGGGCTAGCGCAGCGGCATGAAATTCGTTGACGGCTTTCCAGGATCGCGCGCTGAAAGCGACCATGCTGCCGTTTCCAATCGTCGCCGGTTGTTGGTTGAGCGGTTTTCCGATCCAGAATCCAAGTTCTCGCGCGCCCCCGTCTTCGTATATTCCCCATCCAGCCGAAATTCGATCCCATTCCGCGTCGCCAGTGACACATCTCGGCATGCCGAGCGGCGCTAACGTTGCATCATAAAAGCGCGTGGCTCGCTCAAAGTCATTTGTACCGAAGTAGACATACGAAAGCATCGCTCTCTCCTCGTTACGGACTGATGCCGACGTTTCGGTAAAGTGTCGACCGCGACACCCGGAATTGCGCGGCAACTGTGCTGACCGGGATCTCTCCCGACTTGAGCATGGCTCTGACCGTCTTCAAATCCTTCCCGCTGAGTTTTCTGGGCCGGCCACCCTTGCGGCCGCGGGCCCGAGCGGCTTTCAGGCCGGCGAGCGTGCGCTCCCGGATGAGGTTGCGCTCGAATTCAGCAAGCGCGCCGAACACATGGAATATGAGTTGCCCCGACGGGGAGCGCGTATCGATCTGCTCGGTGAGCGAAGCGAATCCGACGCCGCGCACCTTGAGATCGTGAGTCAGACGAATGAGATCACCCAGGCTGCGGCCCAGCCGGTCCAGCCGCCAGACGATCAGCGTATCGCCGTCGCGTAGGGACTTCAGACACGCTTCGAGCTGCGGTCGCGCGGTGTTTTTGCCGCTGGCATGTTCCTCGTAGATTTCCCGACACTTGGCTTTCTTCAGAGCGTCGCGCTGCAAGTCGAGCGTTTGGTCATCGGTTGAGACGCGGGCGTAGCCAATGCGCATTGCCGCAATTTCCTCTGTGTAGCAAATCCAAAACAGGGTACCGTTTACGCAGCATAGATTACGGGACGGGTACTGCGCCACAATTGGGCTCGATTATGGCTAAATTCTGCGCCTCTCGCTCGTGTCGCGAAAACCGAGGTAATTGCATCATGGGTGATCAGGGCCGGAGTGAAGCTATCCTGCAACCGCTGGCGCCCGGTGATTTCGCCATGGTGATGGCTAAGAGCCGGGAAAACCGACTCGCTTTTGCAACGTGGCTGATTTTCTTCCGCGATCACGGACGCTTCCCACGCGACTCATCTGATCTGGAAACTGTGGATGTCGCGGCCCTGGCAGAACAGATCAAGGTGACGATCCCGGCCGATGCTGGGTTGGTTTTCGCCGAAAGAACCGCAAAACGCCTTCGCACCGAGATTCGATCGCGATTCGGATTCCGCGAGGCCACGGTCGCCGATGCGGAGATGCTGACGGCGTGGCTGCGCGATCACGTTGCCGCAGAAGCCGGCGGCCAGATCGAACCACTGATCGAGCGACTGGAGGCGCGATGTCGGGTACTGGCGATCGAACCGCCGGCGGCCGACCGAGTAGAGCGCATTACTCGCGCCGCACTGCGTGCCCACGAAGAGCGCTTTCATACTGATATCTACGCGCGATTGTCGCC
>JANYAD010000014.1 GCA_025355165.1 Gammaproteobacteria bacterium
TTCCGGGCCTGACGGGGTTCGTGGCTGATCGTCGCGAAGATGCGAACGCGAGCCACCATAGACCTTGGAAAAACTTGGCGGAGAGGGAGGGATTCGAACCCTCGAACACCTTTTGGGATGTTACTCACTTTCCAGGCGAGCGCCTTCGACCACTCGGCCACCTCTCCTCGCGGCCGCAAGGGTACCGGAGCGGACTCAACCGATCAAATTTTGCCGCCCTGCGTGTAGATAGGCTCCTAGCCGCTAGCGGCCTTGTTCGGCGGTGCCGGCTTGTAGCGCGGCGGCACGTCATAGCAGGCGTCCTTTGGGCCCGGCGGCGGCGGGGCATCGCTCACGGCGGGAATGACCAATGCGCCGGCAGTGTTGGGCGAATCCAATCCGGGAGGCACCTTGAGCGGCGGCGATGAGGCAGCGCGCTGATACTCCTGTCGCGTGTGACAGTCCGGGTTAAGCTTCGTAAACAAGTGGCAACCGCTCATGAGCGTTCCGGCAGCAGCTAACATCAAAATTCTAGCAAGACTCATGCAGCTTGATCCTCAAGGGTAATTCCGGCGGCCCGCATTGCGCGCAGCACCGTTTCGTGATGCGCCCTCTCAAGTTCGACTAACGGAAGCCGGATTGCGTTCCCGATAATCCCCATCCTCGCCACCGCCCATTTGACGGGTATGGGGTTCGACTCGACAAACAGATCCTTATGTAAAGACTGTAAAGTCGCATCGACGGCACGCGCCCGAGGCATATCGCCGGCAAGTGCCGCCCAACAAGCCTCGTGCATACGCCGCGGCGCGACATTTGCCGACACGGAAATCACCCCGCGAGCGCCAACGCCAATCAGATCGATGGCGGTAGCATCATCCCCCGACAACAGTACGAACCCCGCAGGACAAGCCTCCAACATCTCCCGGGCTCGGCTCAACGATGCGGTAGCCTCTTTGATCGCGACAATCCGAGGATGCCGGGCGAGACGAGCCACGGTGCTCGGCAAAAGATCTACCGCCGTTCGGCCGGGCACATTATACAGAATAACGGGTGCCGCCGACGCGTCCGCCGCGGCCATAAAATGCCGGTATAGTCCTTCCTGCGGCGGTTTGTTGTAATACGGCGTTACCAGCATCACGGCATCGACCCCCAGCCTCGACAAGCAGTGAGTTCGTGCCAGTGTCGAATCGGTGGCATGTGAACCGGCGCCGACGATGATTTTAAGCTTATGGTGACAGCGCAGCACCGCCCGGCGCGTCAAGTCCTCGATCTCCTCTGCGCGCAGCACGGGTGATTCGCCCGTCGTGCCGGCCACGACAATCCCATCGGTGCCTTCGGCCATGTGAAAATCCAGCAACCGATCCCATGCCGGCCAGTCTATGGACCCATCTGCGGCCATGGGTGTGACAAGCGCCACCAGGCTTCCGGAAAACATCGCAGGACTCCACAGCAAATATCGCTACCTTAAGTGTCGGACATGCACCCTGGCAAGCGCCCATCCGGTAGAATTTGCGCCGATGAAACAACATATCGTGATTTCTGCAGTCGGCGGCGACCGTGTCGGCATGGTCCACGAGCTATCCAAGGCCATCGCCGATTGCGGCGGAAGCATCAGCGAAAGCCGCATGACTTCGCTCGGCAATGAGTTTGCCATGCTGCTGCTGGTCAACGGCAATTGGCACACGCTCGCCAAACTCGAGGGTGAGTTCAAGAAACTGGCCGATGCCAGCGGCATGAATATTCAATTGCGGCGCACCGAGGAGAGATCTGCGCGCAACGATATGCTGCCCTATTCAATTGATGTGGTTTGCTTGGATCAGACCGGCATCGTGGCGGGACTGGCGGGTTTCTTTGCGCAGCGCGGCGTGGACATCGCGGAACTCTCTACCCGCTCATACGCTGCTGCCCATACCGGAGCGCCGATGTTTTCCGTACAAATGATCGTCAATGTTCCTAGCCGGCTGCATATCGGCGTGTTGCGCGAAGAGTTCATGGACTTCTGCGATCATTTGAACTTGGATGCCATTTTCGAACCCGTCAAGAGCTAGAGGTCAATGAGCAAGATCGAGATCGGCAAAAAGGCGCCGCCGTTTACCCTAGAAGGCACCAATGGAACCTGGGCACTCGCGGACGGAATGGGCCAGGCCGTCGTGGTTTATTTCTATCCGCGCGACAACACGTCCGGATGCACTCAAGAAGGTTTGGACTTTTCGGCCCTGTATCCGCAATTCAAGAAGGCCGGCGCGGTGCTTTTCGGGGTTTCGCCCGACAGCTTGGCTTCGCATGAAAAATTCAAAAAGAAAATGTCTTTCGTTTTTGACTTACTGAGCGACCCCGACCAAAAGGTGTGCAAAATCTACGAGGTTATTCAGGAAAAAAGCATGTACGGTAGGAAATACATGGGCGTCGAGCGGACTACTTTTCTGATCGATGCCAAGGGCGTGCTGCGTCAACAGTGGCGAAAGGTAAAGGTGAAGGATCATGCGGAAGCTGTCTTGGCGGCGGTAAAAGCGCTGTGACGGACAATGTGCGGCCCTTGGGCACCGCTGTACTAAAGAGCCGTCAAGGCAAGGCCGAGCGGCGAATCTTCGTGCTCGATACCAACGTGCTCATGCACGATCCGACCGCAATATTTCGCTTCGAAGAGCATGACATCTACATCCCGATGACGGTGCTCGAAGAGCTCGACGCCGGCAAGAAAGGCTTGTCGGAACCGGCCCGCAACGTGCGCCAGGTCAGCCGTTTCCTCGACGAGCTGATGCAGGGGGCGACCAAGAAGCAAATTGACCGCGGCTTGACACTGCACCCGCCGCTGCCGATTAATCATGGCAAACGCCCGCCCGGCGGCAGGCTGTTCTTTCAAACCCAGTTGCTCGAATCGGTGCTGCCCGACAGCCTGCCAGGGCATGGTGCGGACAACGCCATCTTGGCCAACACGCTGGCATTGCAGCAGAAATTTCGAAGTTCGCGCGTCACCTTGGTTTCGAAGGACATCAACCTGCGGATCAAGGCTGCGATCGTCGGCGTGCACGCCGAAGATTACTCCAGTGATAAGACGATCGAAGATGCGGATCTGCTGGTCAGCGGCGTGCAACAATTGCCGCAGAATTTTTGGGAAAAGCACGGCAAGGGAATGGAATCGTGGCAGCACCAGAGCCGCACTTATTATCGGGTGCGCGGGCCTCTCGTGCGCGAATGGAAGACCAATCAATTCGTCTACGACTCCGGCGCGAACGGCGTGGAGGCCATCGTGCGCAAGCTGGAGGGCGAGTCTGCGATCCTGGAACTGACGACCGACTATCGAACTGAGCGCAACAACGTATGGGGAGTCGTGGCCCGCAATCGCGAACAGAATCTGGCGCTGAACCTGTTGATGGATCCGCAGATCGACTTCATCACGGTGCTCGGGCCGGCCGGCACCGGCAAAACATTGCTGACCCTGGCAGCCGGATTGGCGCAGACCTTGGATCATAATCGCTTCAGCGAAATCATCATGACGCGCGTCACCATTCCCTTGGGCGAGGACATCGGCTTTCTGCCGGGTACCGAAGAGGAAAAAATGGAGCCCTGGATGGGCGCATTAATGGACAATCTGGAGGTTTTGACTCAAAGCCAGCCGGGTGGCACATGGGGCCGCGGTGCCACGAATGATTTGTTACGGCACCGCATCAAGATCCGCTCGTTGAACTTCATGCGGGGGCGCACGTTTCTGAATCGCTTCATCATCCTCGATGAGGCGCAGAATTTGACTCCCAAACAAATGAAAGCGCTGGTGACCCGTGCCGGGCCCGGCACCAAAATGGTGTGTTTGGGCAACATCGCACAGATTGACACGCCTTATCTGACCGAGACTACAACTGGCCTGACCTACGTCGTCAACCGATTCCACGGTTGGGAGTTTTCGGGACACATCACCCTAGTTCGCGGCGAGCGCTCGCGCCTGGCAGACTTCGCCTCCGAAGTTCTTTGATTTTGTGCCCTTTTATAGCGAACTAAAGCCACGGGGCGCCACTCCAACGCTACGGAGGCCTACATGTCGACGCTCAGATCCATATCCGCATTCCTGGCCGCCCTGGCGGTGACGGGCAGCGTTGGTGTGGGCTACGCCCAAGGTGTCAAAGGCTCCAATCAAGATCTACCCGAGTTGGGCAGCCCGGCGAATGCGGCAATCTCGATCGATGAGGAATATCACGCGGGCCTAAGCTACGTTAACCAGATTCGCAACACCGGCTTGATCCTGACCGACCCTGAAATCAGCCAATACGCGCAAGAAATCGGCCATAGTCTCTCGAGCCATGCGGAGGAAGGCCAGCACCAGTTCTACTACTTCGTTTTGCGCGACCCGGTGGTCAATGCGTTCGCGGTACCCGGTGGGTTCGTCGCCATTCACAGCGGGCTGATCTTGGCGACACGCAATGAGAACGAATTGGCCGGCGTGCTCGCCCATGAGACCGCGCACGTGACCCAGCGCCATCTGGTGCGCCAGCTGATAGATCAAAGTCACGAAGGGCTTCTGGCATCCGCTGCCATGTTGGCGGCGGTCCTGTTGGGCGCGACGGCAGGACACGGTTCCCCGGATGCCATCGAGGGGGCGATTTTGGCGGGCCAAAGCGCCATGATTCAGCACCAGATCAACTACACCCGCAGCAGCGAGTTCGAAGCGGACCGCATCGGCATCAGCACCATGGCGAACGCGGGCTACGATCCATTGGGAGTGGCGAGCTTTTTCGATTATATGGGGCGCGAGGGACCGGAACCGAGCCGGGTCAATGCCGTTCAGTTTCTGATCGATCACCCAATTTTTTCCGACCGCGTCGCGGAGGCGCGCGACCGCGCGGATCAGATTGGCCGAATCCGCCACGAGGACTCCTTGAGCTATAGGCTCATCAAGGAGCGATTGCGTTCGGTCGCCGGCGATCCGCCGGTGGCGCGTCAATATTACGTCAGCCTGCTCAAGAACGGCGGCGGCAAGACAATCGAGGAGCGCTATGGCAAAGATGTAGCGGAAATACTCACGCGAAATCCTGCCGCCGCCATTCCCGATCTTCAGGAACTGGTGCGTGAGTATCCCAAGGTAACCCAGTTTTATGGCGCGCTCGGCCAGGCCTACCTCGCCAATAATCAGGTCCGAGATTCGGAAGTGATCTTGGAGCGAGCGATGACTTTATTTCCGCGCAACGTGCCCATTACGATCCGGCTGGCGGAGACGCTGATGCGCGCCGGGGACAACAAACGTGCGCACTTGGTGCTGTTGGATTTGTTCAACAATGTGGAGCCGACCCCCGATCAGACCCGCTTGATCGCGAAGGCCGCAAACACCGCGGGCGATTATGCCGATTCATACAGCTACATGGCGGAGTTCTACCTGGCGACGGGTAATTTGCAGATGGCTTCGAACCAGCTGCAAATGGCGTTGACGCTGCCGAACTTAGATGCGGTACAGCGTGCTCGCTACAGCGCTCGTCTGGAGGAAGTGCGCGCCGCGATGCCCAAAAAGAACAAGGACCAGCTCGCCGAGGGCAATCGCAATAACTCAGCAGCCGAGGGCATTCGCAACGCCCCGGGCACCGGCCGGTATTGAGCGGATTTGACTTTCCGTGGCTGTAGCTTTGCGACATGGTGTAAAGTCACAGCTTCTAATTCGGCGGCCGGAGAGTTTGAGTATGCAGAGAGTCATGGACGCACGTACGGTGCTCGGCATCGTATTGGCTGGTTGTTTGAGCGGATGCGTCACACTCCCACCCGGCCACACACCGCCGCCGCAGGACCCATGGGAGTCGTGGAATCGCGGCGTATACAAGATTAACGACTCAATCGACCGCGCGGTGGTCAAACCTCTAGCGCGCGGTTACGTGAAAGTGGTGCCCTCCCCAGCGCGCACCGGCGTGAGTAACTTCTTCTCCAACCTGCACACCACGACGACCATGGTCAATGATGCCCTGCAGGGTAAGTTAGGCGCTGCCGCCAATGATTTGGCGCGATTTGTGGTCAATACGACCATCGGGGTGGGCGGTCTACTGGATCCGGCGACATCGATGGGATTAGATAAGAACGATGAGGATTTCGGGCAGACCCTGGGGCACTACGGCGTCAAACCGGGGCCATTTGTCGAGCTGCCCATTTTGGGTCCCTCCGATGCGAGAGACGCACCGGCCAAGGCGGTAGACATTTTCACCGGCCCGGGCCACTACATCAGCAACACTTATATTTCGTATGGCTTGTACGGTCTGCAGGCACTCGATACGCGCGCGGCCCTACTACCGTTGGATACGACCCTGCAAAATGTCTTCGATCCTTATGCGTTCATTCGCGACGCCTATTTACAGCGCCGCGCCTACCTTGTTTCCGATGGAAAGGGAACTGATGAGCTGTTGGTGGATCCGGGGTTAGACGAGCCGTCGGACGCCGTTACGCCTCCACCACCGCCTAAGCCGCAGTGACCACGGCTTAACACTGCTCCGACAAGCTCCACTGCATTCGCCGGATTGTGCGCTGTCGAGAAAGGCGACAGCGGCTTGCAACATTTGCAAACGAGTCTCGCCATGCGAGAGCCAGTGATCCTCATGCTTGAGCTTGAGCGTGAGCATCGCCGCAGGTTTCCTGGCGCGCTGCAAAGCGCTCAGCATGACGTCGCTTTGTTCGTGCGCAACTACGGTGTCGTCGCGTCCGTGGATGAGTAGCACCGGCACCGTTACGGCGCTGAGGTGTTCGATAGGCGAGACCGCAAGCAGATCTGGTTTTTTCTGATCGGCGGTCCCCTTAAACCCCCGTACCCTGGTCCCCCGATCACGACGTTGAAAGTCCTGCGGCCGCGGATGGCGAAGTTGAGCGCATTTATTTTCAGCTTGCCAAAGTTGAACACTGCCCGCTGATACCACTCCCGCGTGGCACCGCTGAAACCGCTTCGCGTTGAACTCGTCGTGGAGATGGTCGCCAACCGATTATCGTCGTCAAGCCCCTCGACACCCGCAACTCTCGATCGCCTACGCGTACTCGTCCGAGGATTTCGAACTCTCAGCAGCGCCACCACGAGGTTTCGAGTTTCACCATGGGTCTGCACTTTAGGCAAGTTTCGCGCAGTCGGGCGAAATGGCGACATCCTCCGAACTTGGAAGTGGCCGAATTTATCGAGCGGAGGTACGGGTGCGGCAAGACTCGATAGTCCGAAGAACGCAGTCCCGACGATCACCACGGCCGCACAGGCTCCCCTGCGATGCCAGCTCTCTGATCCCTACCATCCCTGGTACCTTTCCGGCGCCTGAAGCCCCGATAACGCCTAAGCTGCGGTCAGGAATTCTTCGACATCGCTCAAACGTGCAAGCTGATGCAATTGCACCGGTATGTTTTCGTAGCGCAGGGTCTTTTTCGCCTCCCGTGCAACACTCAGCCATTCGATCAGCAGTGCTAGGCCGGAGCTGTCGCTGTCCTTGACGCCCGCAAGGTCCATAATAGCCGCACGCCCGTCACGGATGGCGTCATTGCCCTGCAACAACAATGCGGTCACCGTCGTGAAATGCAGCACGCCGTTGATGCGCGCTCGCCCGCCCTCTTGCGTCTCGAAATCCGCAGTGTGGACAACGCTGTTGACCAATGTGCGCTGACTTCGACGCCAGGGGGCACGGCTCAATACGGGGTTCAATGTGAGGTCACCGGCGGACCGTTGGGCCCCACTTTGCCTTCTTTTTCCAACCGGTTAATAACATCGTCCAGTCCCTTTTGCTGAATCTCGGATGAAAAATCGGTGCGGAAGCTCTTCACGTAAGAAATGCCTTCGATAACCACGTCCCACGCTTTCCAGCCTTCAGGGGTCTTATGCAAGCTGAAATTCACCGGCACCCTATCGCCCGATGAGCGCTTCACTTCGGTGCGCACGGTGGCGTTCGCGTCGTTCGGATCGCCCTTATAAGGCAGGATCACGAAGCGATCGCCCGTGAAATCGACCAGAGCGGCGCCATAATTTCGAAGCAGCGAGTGATAAAAGGCATCGACGAAGCGCTTGCGCTGCTCGGGAGTCGCCGTGCGCCAGGTCTGGCCCAGCACGAGGCGGGCCGCATAATCTGTGTCGAAATTCGGCAGCAAGACATTGCCCACGAGGTCATCGAGCTTCCCGGCATCGGCTTTGTACGTGGCACGATTTTTATCTAACTCTGCCAGCATGCGCTTGGCCGAATTCTCTACAATTTCCTGGGGGCCCGCGTTGGGGTTGGGCGCCGGGGCATCCGCCGCGTGCACGCCCATTGCCAACATCGATATCAACATCGTAGCCACAATCCTCATCATTTTGCTTTCTCCGCTTTGGAATCGGCCGCGGGATTCATCGCGTCCGCCTTGGATTTAGTGAAAGTCGCCAGCATTTGACCGATCAAATTTTCGAGCACGAAGGCCGACTGTGTGAACTGAATTTCGCTTTTGTCCTTTAGATAGGTATCGGCGCCTCCCGCCGTGACTCCGACAAATTTACCTCCCAAAAGGCCTGAGGTGTAAATGCTGGCGTCGCTATCCGTGGGTATCTTGTCGTACTGCTCAGCCAGTCGCAGGATAACCACCGCCTTATAGTCGTTCAAATCATAGTCGATTTTGGCCACGCGACCGACTTCGACGCCGGACATGGACACCCGTGCCCCCACCTTGAGATCGCCGATATTGTCGAATTTGGCGATGACCTCATAGTGCGCAGGGCCGAAGATGGCCAGACCGCGGCTGGTGGTCTGGGTGGTCAGGAAAAATAGCGCAGCGAATCCCAGCAGTACGAACGAACCGGTGCCGAGATTCAAGGTGCGTGACTTACGCATATAACACTCCTACAAAAACGCTGCAGTAACCAAGTAGTCCAAGAATAGAATCACCACGGCTGAGGTGACCACCGTGCGCGTCGTGGCGCGACCGACGCCCTCCGCAGTGGGCACGGCATAATATCCCTGGTGCACGGCAATGAGGCTGCATGCCACGCCAAAGGCGAAGCTCTTCGCGATACCCTCATACACATCCTTCAGACTCACCGCCCCGCGCATTTGCGACCAGAAGCTGCCGGCGTCCACCCCCATAATCTGCACGCCCACCAGCTGTGCCCCGTAGATGCCGATGACGCTGAATATGGCGGCGAGTAAGGGCATGGCGATCACGCCGCCCAAGAAACGCGGCACCACCACGCGCTGAATGGGATCGACCGCCATCATTTCCATGGCCGATATCTGATCGGTGGCCCGCATCAATCCCAATTCCGATGCCAGCGCAGTGCCGGCGCGGCCAGCGAACAGCAACGCGGTAACCACCGGACCCAATTCCTTCACCAGGCCGATCGCCGCAGCGGTGCCCAATGACTCCTCCGAGCCGAAGCGCTGCAACAGCTGAAATCCTTGCAGTCCGAGCACCATGCCGACGAACAAGCCGGACAGCATGATGATGACTAACGACAGTGCGCCGGAATTAAAGACCTGCTGAGAGACCAAATTCACCCGTAGCAGTACGGCGGGCGTATTGACGACCAAACGGTACAGAAAATGAACGACCGCACCGAGGTCTTCCACGGCCTCGATAAAAGTTTCCCACAGCTCGCGGAACATTTTCTACAGCTCCTCGCTGCGCGACAGAAGCTCTTCGTAATAATCCGGAGCCGGAAAGTGGAACGGCACGGGTCCGTCAGATAAGCCGCCGATGAATTGCTTGACGATCTCGGTGGGATTGGTGCGCAGCTCTTGCGGCGTACCGTTGGCGACCACCTTGCCCCCCGCCAGTAAATACACTTGGTCGGCGACCGTGGAAATCTCCTGCACGTCATGGGAGACGACGATGCTGGTTATGCCGAGAGTGTCGTTCAGGCGGCGAATCAGCCTCAAGATCACGCCCAATGAAATCGGATCCAAACCGACGAAGGGTTCGTCGTAAATCAGCAGTTCCGGATCCATGACGATGGCTCGAGCGAGCGCCACGCGTCGCGCCATGCCGCCGGACAGTTCTGACGGCATCAGCGGCGCGGCGCCGCGCAGGCCCACGGCCTGAAGCTTCGTCAGCACCAGTTGGCGAATCAGCCGCTCAGTCAAGTCGGTATGTTCGCGCAGCGGAAAGGCGACGTTTTCGAAGACGCTCAAGTCAGTCAGCAGCGCGCCGTTCTGGAAAAGCATGCCCATCCGACGGCGCAGCACATACAACTGAGGCCGCGACAGCGTCAGCATGTTCTCGCCCGCCACCTCGATGAATCCATCATCCGGCAGCACTTGCCCGGTGATCAGGCGCAGCAGCGTGGTCTTGCCCGTGCCGCTCGGGCCCATGATGGCGGTGACTTTGCCACGCGGGATTTGAATGTCGAGACCGGCGAATATCGGACGCCCACTGACCGAGTAATTCAGGTTGCGAATATCAACAATGGAGGCGGATTGATTCAATGGTTTGGCCGCAAAGGCGATCACTTATGGACCGCGCGATGCTCGCCGCGGTTTCAG
>JANYAD010000049.1 GCA_025355165.1 Gammaproteobacteria bacterium
ATCGACCATGTTGATGATGAGTCCGCGTCGCGCGCGCAGGCTCGGCGCCGCGGCCTGCGACAAGAACAGCGGCGCCTTGAAGTTGGTGCCGACAAGATCATCGAACTGCGCCGCAGAAATGCCGCCCACGGGCGTGGCGTAGAAGCTCGACGCATTGTTGATCAAGATGTCCAAGCGACCGAATTGCAGCAAGGTCGCCGCCACCAACTTGTCGGGTGCCTCCGCCTCCAGCAGGTGCGCGGCGAAGATCGCCGCCGATTGCGGACGGGCGTTGTTGAATTCATCCGCCAAACCAATGGCGGCCGCCGCGGATGAACGATAGTGGATCAACACGTTTGCACCCGCAGCGTGCAGCGCCCGAGCGATCTCGGCGCCGACGCGGCGCGCGCCGCCCGTTATCAGCACTACCCGATCACGCAGGGCAAAATTGTCATTAATGGCCACCATGTGTGAACGATACGCCAAGTTTCGCGGCGGCGTAAAATGACGCTCGATGCGGACGCGGCGCGTCACAGCGAACGCACGCGCCGCTTTCTGGCTGAACAAATTGGCGCGGCCGGCGGTTGGATCAGCTTCGAGCGCTTCATGGACTGGGCGCTGTACGCGCCGGGCCTCGGCTACTACAGCGTCGGCACCCAAAAACTGGGGATAGGCGGCGATTTCATCACGGCGCCCGAGTTGTCGAGCCTGTTCGCGCGCTGCCTGGCACGGCAATGCGCCGAAGTGCTGCGATCATTCTCAGCGCCGTGCATTCTGGAGATCGGGGCTGGGAGCGGGCGCCTCGCGGCGGATTTGCTGTCGCGCCTGGATGAGCTTCAGCAGCTGCCGCAGCATTATTGGATACTCGAGACCAGCGCGGATCTGCGCGAGCGCCAGCGCCTGTTTCTTCAAGAGCGCCTGCCCCACTTGATCGCGCGGGTTATTTGGCTCGATGGGCCGCCGCAACAGGCCTTTGACGGCGTGGTTCTGGCGAACGAGGTGCTCGATGCGCTGCCGGTGGTGCGCTTTCGGTGGCATTCGCACGGCATCGAGGAGCTGGGCGTGAGCCTCGATCATGGGCAGTTCGGCTGGGCTGTGCGGCCCGCGAGCGCGGATGTGAGTCAACAGTGTCGCCGCCTGTACGAGGCAAGCGGCGGCTGGGACGAGGGGTACATATCCGAATACTGCCCGCGCTTGCATGCCTTTACGCGAGCCGTCACGCACGGGCTGCGCGCCGGTGCGGCGCTGTGGGTGGATTATGGGCTGCCGCGTTCCCATTACTACCTGCCCGAAAGACACGAGGGCACGCTCGTGTGCCATTACCGCCACCAAGCCAGCAGCGATCCCTTCGCGCAGGTCGGCCTGCAGGACATTACTGCATGGGTCGATTTCACCTCGCTTGCCGAGGGTTCGCGCCATGCCGGCTTCGATCTGGCCGGCTTCACCACGCAGGCGCACTTTCTGGCCGCGGCCGGCATTGATGAAGAAATGCGCTTGGCCGCGGGCGAGGATGAGAATAAGTTTGCGCGGCTCGCGGCGCAGGCGCGGCAACTGATGCTGCCGGGCGAGATGGGCGAGCGCTTCAAGGCGATGGCCTGGCAGCGAGGTATCGACACGCCCCTGTCTGGCTTCGAACTCCTCGACTTAAGGCACACGCTCTAGAAGCGCCCCTAAGGGAGGCGTCTGTGTGTCGAGGCGAGCCCCTCGATGGCTTCCAACCGGCGCGCGCGCAGCCGTTCGGCGATTTGCGGACCGGCATGCTCGGCCACGTCCGTCGCCGAGGGCTTGATGGCCGCGGCGGCATCGCGCGCGCTTTGCAGATAAGGACGCTGCGGATAGGGTTTGTTCTCGAGGCCTAAACGGCCGCGCGAATCGGCTTCGCAGGCAAGCAGCGCTTGGGAAAATCGCTCGGGTCGACGCAATGCGTCGGTTTTTTCCAAGAAGGTAAGGATGGTTGGTGCGCGCAGCTCAAAAGCTCGATGCACGTTGCCGTGATAGCGCGCCACTATCACCGCAAGTTCGCGATAGTCGTTCGGCAAGCGCATTCGCTCGGCTAACGCTTCAATTAGGGCGACGCTGCGCTCTTCATGTCCCTTGTGGCCGGGCCACTCGGCGGGCGGCGTGCTCGCCTTGCCAAGATCATGCACCAGAGCGGCGAAGCGGACCTTCGGGTCGGAGCTTAAGCCCACGGCTTGATCGAGTACCATGAGGGTGTGCACGCCGGTATCGATTTCCGGGTGCCACTTCTGCGGTTGCGGCACGCCGAACAACGCATCGATTTCCGGAAAGATGATCCGCAGTGCGCCGCATTCGCGCAGCACGCGGAAAAATACGCTCGCGCCCGTCTCGCGCAGGGCCTTTTCGGTCTCCTGCCATACGCGTTCCGCCACCAGCGCATCGACCTCGCCGCGCGCCGACATGGCCCGCATCAGCTCCAAGGTCTCGGGCGCAATGCGAAAACCCAAGGAAGCAAAGCGAGCGGTAAACCGCGCCACCCGCAAGATCCGCACCGGATCCTCGATGAAGGCCGGTGAGACATGCCGAAGCACGCGATCGTCGAGGTCGCGCCGTCCTGCGAATGGATCGAGCAGCGTTCCGTCTTCGGCTTGCGCGATGGCATTGATGGTCAGATCGCGGCGCGCGAGATCTTCCTCGAGCGTGACCTTAGGGCCGAATTCAACCGTGAAGCCGCGATATCCCGGCGCTACTTTGCGCTCCAGCCGCGCCAAGGCATATTCTTCGTGGGAATGAGGGTGCAGGAACACCGGAAAGTCGCGCCCCACCTCGCGATATTTCAGACGCAACAGCTCATCCCGCGTACTTCCCACGACGACCCAATCGCGTTCCTTGACGGTGAGTCCCAGCAGCGCGTCTCGAACCGCACCGCCAACCAGATACACTTGCATAAGTGAATCTTAACAGCATCGTCATCACAATCCGCGCCGCCGTGGCGATTGCGCTCATTGCCTCCATCAGTGGCGGGTGCTACCTGCTGCAGAGCGCACAAGGGCATTTCTCGCTGATGTCCAAGCGCGAGCGCATCTCGGGTGTCATCGAAAAACCATCGACTTCCGAGACATTGCGGGCGCAGCTCAAATCAGCGACCGCGATCCGCGACTTCGCCAGCCGGGAGTTGGGGCTGCCGGACAATGGCAGTTATCGAAAGTATGCGGACATCGGCAGGCCCTATGTGGTTTGGAACGTGGTGGCCGCGCCGGAGTTTTCGGTGGATGCGAAGCAATGGTGTTTCCCGATTGCCGGCTGCGTTTCCTACCGGGGTTATTTTGTTGAAGACCGGGCCCGCCGTTTCGCCTCGAAGTTGCATGCGGAGGGCTACGACGTGGTGGTCGGCGGCGTCGCCGCCTATTCCACCTTGGGCCATTTCGATGATCCCATCTTAAACACCATGGTGGCGTGGAACGATGTGGAGTTGGCCGCAATCATTTTCCACGAACTAACCCATCAGTTGCTCTACGTGCCCAACGATGCCGCTTTTAATGAGGCGCTGGCCACCACGGTAGAAGAAGAAGGGGTCAGGCGTTGGCTGCAGAAACAAGGCCGCGAAAAGGACTTGGCGGATCACCTGGTGCAGCAGAAGCGCTATCTGGAGGTGATCGAACTCATGAAACAAACGCGCGCTCGCCTGCGCACGCAGTATGCCTCGGGCGTACCTGAGCCGTTGATGCGCGAAGTCAAGCGCAAGATGTTCGAGGACATGCGCGAGGCGTATGCAAATCTCAAGTCGCGCTGGGACACCGGCCACATGCCCTTCGATGTCTGGTTTGCGAAAGACATCAACAATGCACACCTGGCATCGATCGCCACCTATTACGCCTGCGTGCCGGGCTTCGAGCGGGAATTGAAGGCAGCCGGCGGCAACCTGACTGCCTTCTATCGACGTGCTCGCGCGCTCGCAAAGTCGGATCGTCATCAGCGCGACAACCTCCTATGTGGAACATCCGAGGACTCGGCTCAGTCCAGCAGCGCGAACTGAATCGCGAGGACGATGGCGGGTACGATGGTCACGGCGAGCAGCCCCTGCGCGAGCCTTGCAGCGTAGAATATGTCGTTCATGATATGCACTCCGTTTGAAATTGTCGCCACGGGAGACAGTTTGTTCTTCGGGCCTGTGGCGAACAAACGCACTCTCTGACCCTCGATTAAGGAAAACTTAAGTGCCGCCCGCGTACGACCGATTGCCTTTGGGATCCCTGCGGGTGTTCGAAGCCGTAGCCGCGCACTTGAGTTTTTCAGCGGCCGCTGATGCACTCAACGTCACGCCGGCGGCCGTGAGCCAGCAGGTCAAGACGCTGGAAGCCTATATCCAGGTGCAGCTGTTCCGGCGCAGCGGCCGCCGGGTTGAAATCACCGATGAAGGTCTGGAACTGCTGCCTGCGGTGAGAGCGGGTCTGGAAACACTCGAGTCCGCGCTTCAACAAATGAAGCATCACCGGCGCACCGGGCCTTTGCAGATAACCTTGTTGTCCTCGTTCCTGCAGATTTGGCTGCTGCCGCGACTGCGCTCATTCAGACGCAAGTATCCCGACATCGATCTGCGTTTCCATACGTCGCGTGACCTCGTTGATTTTTCGCGATCCAACAATCACATTGCCATCCGCTTCGGCCGTGGTAACTATCCGAATTTGCACAGCGAAAAATTGCTGGACGACTGGTTGGTGCCGGTTGCTAGTCCCGAGTTGATCAAG
>JANYAD010000062.1 GCA_025355165.1 Gammaproteobacteria bacterium
GTTTCCGCTGCGCTGCAATGAGCCCAGCAAACGGCCGTTTGGAAAAACCATATAATTCAACCGTGCCCCCGTAGCTCAGTGGATAGAGCGACCGCCTCCTAAGCGGTAGGTCGTCGGTTCAACTCCGGCCGGGGGCGCCAAAACACATTAACAATCAGCGCGTTACCGAGCGCGAAATTTACGTCTTACTTTCTCGGCATCCAATGCAACCTTTGTGCAGCCGACGAAACGTGGTAGCAAACGCCGTGTGGATTGAGATCAGCGCCGTTCGGGTGCTAACTCGGGAATACGGAGAACCATGTGTCAGTAGAGAAGTGTTTGATCTGCGGTCATGTTATTGCCGAAGTCAATTTTCCAGGCTCGGCCCTAGGGCGATTTGATTGTCCGGTATGTGGTGCCTACAGCGCGAGCGAGGAGTTAGCAGAAGACGGAATTGATCCGCATATGGTGCCGTCCACTACCAGGTACATGCTTCAAGCGTGGGTAAAGCGGCGACCAATCCAGGGCCTTCCAATGCCAGTATTGACGAATCAGACATGCGCGGATGCGATCCGCGAGGTGCCTCATTACGTACCCGCTGACAAGATGGACCAACTGTTGCTCGCATACGCGGCTCTATGTGAGCGGCCAGGACGCTCATGCGCACAAGACTCTAATCTCGACTACCCCTACGCCTTTGCAGCGGCGTGGGACGAGTGTCACGTGTACCAACGGTGGCTAGGTCATGGCGGCTTTGTAGAGGGGAGCGGTACCGGAATAACGTTGACTCGGGCGGGGTGGGAGCGAGCGGGGCAACTGCAGTCCATCCGGCCCTCGTCCGAGAAATCGACATTTGTCGCAATGTGGTTTGAAGATCAAATGGATGACGCGTGGAACCATGGCATTGCACCAGCTATAAGCGACACTGGTTTCCAGCCTCGCAGAGTAAAAGGTGAATCCCATCCGGACAGGATCGACGCCAGAGTCGTCGCGGGCATTCGGACTTGCAAGTTCTTGGTTGCGGACGTTACCGGAGCGAGACCTGCTGTGTATTACGAAGCTGGACTCGGAGAGGGCCTGGGAAAATCCGTAATCTGGTGCTGCCGCCACGACTGGGAGAACCAGTTGTGCTTTGACACGCGGCAATTTCAGCATGTCCTATGGGAGACGCCGGGCGATCTGCGAGTTAAGCTTCGTGATACCATCCTTGCACGCATTCCCGGGCTCGCGCGCCAACCATAGCTACTGGCTGCCGCGAAAAGTCTTGCAACCTTTGTGCGACCAAATGTAATCGATCGTCTCCACATAAGCGGTTTGACGTTCTGATCTGCCTCGGCTTCGCCTACCTCCGGCACGAATCACTAGCGCTCCGACGACGGAGAGACTCTTGTCATTGCTCAGCATCGGTGCCAGCATGCAAGCATGCCCCAAGATCCTGACGGCGCGATGGCGTCGATTGAAAAGAAGGTTGAGTCGGCCAGTTCGGTGCGACTCGGTCGCGGCGTATTAGGCAAGACGGGCGGCGTGGCCGCCATCGTCATCGTGCTCTGGATCGGGATCGTTATCCGGATTACTGAGAATCCGTGGATCACTTTTCCGCTCGTGATCGCGGGACTAGTCCCAACGGGCTTCGCAATATGGTGGATTCATCGATCTCACAGGTTCGCGGAAGCGAATCCGAGCGCCGCGCTGCTCGAGGGCGCGCAATTCGTCGAGTACCAGCGCTTCGAAGCGGAGGCAAAGGGGTTCATCCCACGGTCGGCGGCGGAACGAAGGCCAGTGGCTGGCCCTGAACCGTTGCATGCGGTCGATTCAAGGCTCGTCGACGCTCCTGATAAGCGGGAGCCATGATGCGTTTCCTGCTTCATATTTCATTCGACTTTCACGGCCGAAAGAGCGACCCTAACGAACTGCGCCCGGCCTTCGATAGAGCAATAGACTGGGTGCGGTATGCGCCGAACTGCTGGATCGTGTGTACGACGTCGGAACCGAAGATCTGGTACCAACGCCTAAAGCCCCTGCTTCACGACGAGGACTTAATGTTAATTTGTGAAGTCGGGGCTCCGGCAAACCGGATTGTTTTCAGCGGGTACTTGCCGGAATTCGTCTGGACTTGGTTGAGAAAGGTCATGCCGACGAGTTATGGTCGTCCACCTACTGCCTCGGTTCCAGTGCTACCCATACTTTCTCTGCCCGATGAAGACGCAAACTAGACGCACCCGAGCTGGAATTTGAGTCCACAGGGATGCGACCTCGGCCGGTCGCGCGCCATTTGGAGATAGGGGTACCTACGCGTCGCTTCATTCTACTGGCCCTGGCCGGCTATGCGGCTCCGGCGCTCGCGGACATTGGTGCGGTGACGGTGGAATCGCTTAAAGATAATGGGTATGCGATCGTCGGAGAGGCTACCGTTACCGGCTACATCGACTCCGACGGCGTGAAGCACGATGATTTCCAGGGCTGCAATTTTGGCTGGAGGATCATCCTCGATTTTGTGTCGGAGCTGACCTGTGAGGAATACAACTACGCATACGCCTTCATGCCGAAAGCCGTAGTGTTGGTCCGGGGAAAGTCTTTGAGGATGGTGGTCGGCAATCACGTGTACGACGTGATTCACTGAGATTGGGCGCACGCGTGTTGGTGTGCGACTAGGTCGCCGCGTTTTTCGTCAATGCCTTTTCGTCGCGATGATAGTTCCAGGAAAAGAGCGCCGCCAATAAATAGGCCGCGAGGGCCCTCTCAATCAGAGGCGTATCGGCTGACAAGAAGGGCAGTGGTACAGAGATCCAGGCACAGATGCTATTCGTGAGCTTAGGGCGACGGCGCATGGCCGGAATGAACTTAAAGACGATCATGAGGATTAAGGGGACCACCAGAGGCCACACGAGCAATCCAATAAAGTGCCCGATTTGACCGCCGGCGGTATCCATTAACGGTTTGTCCAGATCGTTCATAGCTCTCACCATTGGCTACGTACCGAACCAACTATGCTCTCAGGGACATCCCTGGCAACGTTGCGCAATTATAGAGAACTTGCCCGAAGCGGCCCTTAGGCGACCCTGATCTTCAAATTCGGATCATGAGTGCCCCGGAACGCGCCCCGGATTTCTGAGGCGGCAGTTTATGGTTCACGGCTGCGCTCGCGCGAGTGGATAACACGAGATCACGAAAACACGCCTATTTTCCACTGAGGATCTTCTGTTTTTGCGCTTCGAATTCGGCCTCGGTGATGATGCCCTTTTTCCGAAGGTCGTCTAGCTTTATTAGCTCGGTGTATACGTCAGGCTGCGTGGTCACCGCACTCGGTGAGGGGGCCGATGGCGTTCTCAGGTTGTTCTCGATTACTACATCTGCGCGTGGGATCAAGGCGCCACCGCTCGCGCGCGGGTCATTTTTGTCGACGAGACGAAACTGATACTCAAAGTTCGGCATGTGGCCGGGATAGGCCGGTGATTCCTTGGAGGCAATTGGTATTGCAACCTTCCCCTTGCTTTCTGCGAAGGCATTTGCTCTTTCCAATACCTCGGCTTTCAGCGAGCTCATTGCTTTAAAAATGCCTCCCGCGGACGTTTGGGAAATCATATAAGTGTCGGTTCCCATGGGTATGATGTCTGCGGTAGCGCAGCTGATGAGCAGTGCGCTAACGGCCGTCAAACCCGCAACTGATTTTAAGATCACGATAGCCTCCCTGTGGATGAGATCCCGCTTAGCGCTCGCGTTGCGCGACTGGCCGCATGGGCCGAAGTCGCGTCGACGGCCTTGATGGTTGTGATTGCCGGACGCGCCCGCGCGCGGACGGCGCCCCAGGTACGCTTGAATGCATACTTAGGCGCCAATACCGACCCCCAGTTGCGCTTCAAGGGCCCGCGCAACAACAGCCGCAACTGTGCCCCTGGTGATGCTCTTCTCTCGACAGTAGGTGCATTCGAGCCACAGGGCAAGCGGCTTCGCGCCTTTACTGGCGTTACAACCAATGCAGCAGAGGGCAATGTTCTCGCGGGTAATGAGGCGCGCATCATTTACTATGTGTTCCCATGAGGGCCGATTGCGTCGTGCTAAGTGAGCGCCGCTGAATTCTACGCCGCAATAGACGCATTGTGCATCTCGAGCTACAACCTCGAGCTCTAGCCAATTTGGTATGTTCCAGCGATTTGCCAAATGCAATCACCAGGCACGGAAGGCGGACGGAGCCTGCGGCGCCACGTAGATATACGCCAGATTGTTGCAAATATCGCTGCGGTAAAAGCTACCGCTCACAAGGAGCGGTTGCCTCCACCTACCTGACCTACGTTCTCGCCAATGCCCAAAATAAGTCGATCACGCTGCCAACCGCGGACGAGTTTACCGCTTCGAACATCGCCCACGTCGGCTGATGCGCTCTATAACAATCTGAGATATCCTTGACCCGGATGCAAGACACGGATTTACGAACGCGTTCAGAAAAACCAGGTCTTCAAGCTGCCTAAGCAATTTTAGGGAGTGCGTTATGGTGGACCTCAAAAGAGCAGCTGCGATGACAAGCGCTGTCTTTGCGCGTGGTTCGCTGGCCGGTTTCTTGCTGATCCTCGCTGCATGCGGCGGTGGTGGTGGAAGCGGGTCATCTGCGCCGCCAGCTCCCCCTAACGCAATTGCCACTGCTAGCCTGGCGGTAGGGACGGCGCCTTTGATGGTAAATTTCGACGCGTCAAAGAGCACCGATCCGCAGAACCTTCCCTTGACCTATTCTTGGACGTTTGGCGACGGAACCACCGCAACCGGCGCAACTCCGGCGCACACCTTTCAGAACCACGGAAGTTTTTCGGTAACGGTCGCTGTGAGCAACGGTCAAAACACCGCAACTTCGGTACCGATCACGATCTCGGTCAGTCCGGCGCCACCCACCGTGCCGGCGATGTTATTTTCGTTGAACATCATAGGCGTCGCGCCTAGTACTGGCTCTGCAACGGTTCTTGCGACCGATCGGGAGAATCTGCCTCTAACCTACAGTATTGCGATCCCGCCTACCGTCGGTACGGCGAGCATCGACGCCAATTCTGGAGCACTCACCTATTCCATTCCTGGCTACGTGAGCGCAGCTACCGATAGCCTGACCGTGAAGGTGGCCAACTTGGGAGCATCGGCTACGGCAGCAGTGACGGTGACATTGAACGGCGATCCGCTTCTCCCTAACCAGTGGCATATTCAAAACACCGGACAGAACGCGTTCTCATCAGCACCACCAACTGCTGGAAACGATATGAATGTTGCCGGTGCCTGGACCGCTGGATTCTCAGGGAAAGGGATCAAAGTTGGCGTTGCGGACACCGGCGTCGAGGCCGCCCACGAAGATCTTGCGGCGCATGTCGACCTATCCCATTCGTTCAATTTCCTTACGTTGACGAACGACCCTACTCCCACGACAAGTTTTGCAGAGTCCGGTCACGGCACGTCCGTCGCGGGCATTATCGGCGCCATAGCCTTCAACGGAAAGGGCGGCCGTGGCGTCGCATATAACGCTACGATCCGCGGCTACAATTTGCTCGAGCCGGGATCGGCCACGTCGCAGATCGTCAACATGGCCAAGTCGCTCGGCAGCGACCCAGCGTCGGCCGATAACGATCTCTACAACGCGAGTTTCGGCATGGCTCCCACGGTGCTTCAGCCG
>JANYAD010000074.1 GCA_025355165.1 Gammaproteobacteria bacterium
CCGGCGGCAACCCAATCACTCTCAAATTGCGCCGCCCCTGCAGCAGCCACGGCTCCCCGCAGATCGAAGGTCAGATCGCGCCACGGCTCGCTGCCGGCGATGCCGTAAAAGTACTCAGCCGCCAGGTTGCGGCCTCCCCCCCAGAGGTGTGTGCCGTCGGCGATGACCATCTTGCGATGATTGCGTAAGTTGCGCGGACCCTGAGTCTTGCGCGCCAACAAAGGACTGAAGATTGCGGTTTGCACGCCTCCGGCTTTCAGATTTTTGATGCATGACTTCGGCAGCTGCATCGCGCCGAAGCCATCGAGCAGCAGCCGCACTTCCACGCCGCCGCGTGCGCGCTCCAGCATGTGCCGTATTGCCTCGCGGCCGAATGGATCGTTGCCGAGAATAAAGGTGCAAATATCCAGCCGAGAAACCGCCGTGGCCATGATTGAAAATAAGGCCGCCGCCGATTCGTTCCCATCATCATGCATGTTAATGGCAGCCGGCGAGGAGGGTGGTAGGCCGAAACTTTCAATTAGGTCCTTCGCCCAATGATCCGCAAAAGAGCGCGTAGCGCCGCGGGGCACAGTCCTACGAGGCAATTTGCGTCGCCCGAACATCAAATACATCGGCAACATCAGATACGGCAAAGCGATCATGCCTAAGACCCAGGCAATGGCGATCGAGGGCGGGCGCCGATCGCGTTCCGCACGCGTAGTCAGTATGTAGACGAGCACGCTGATCGCGATGGCCAGGGAATGAAAACTAATCGTTGAGAACCGAGCCAGCATGACTTTACGCGCGATCCTCGAGCCGGCGCAGTACCGACGGCGCGAGGTCCGGCAGGTCTTCAGCCAGCAGCCCAGGGCCAAAATCCGCCGCTGCGGCGCCGTGCACCCAGACCGCGGCCGCCGCGGCAGGAAACGCGTCCATGCCTTGCGTCAGAAGTCCCAAAATAAGCCCGCCGAGCACATCGCCCGAGCCGGCCGTCGCCAGCGTTGGCGGCGCATTGAAGTTGATGATCGCGCGACCGTCCGGTGCGGCGATCACCGTGTCCGCACCCTTGAGCACCACTACTGCGCCGCTGCTTCGGGCCGCCCACCGTGCCCGTGATAATTTGTCGCCTGTCGGTTCGAATAGACGTTTGAATTCACCCTCGTGCGGGGTGAGCACGCAAGGCCCGAGAATCGCTTCGAACAGTTCGGCCGGGCGCGAGGCGAAAACACTGATCGCATCGGCATCGATTACCGTGGGTTTGCCGGTCGCTAAGATTGCAAGCGCCCGCGCGCGCGTTGCCTCGTTCACGCCCGCCCCCGGTCCGATCAAGAAGCCGGAATAGCGCCGATCTTGCAGCAGTCGCGCGAAGTCCCGCTCCTTTATCAACGGCTGCACCATGATGCTGGTCAATGCCGATGCATAGATGGCAAAGGCCTGCTGCGGAACCGCGATGGTGGTCAGGCCGGCACCCATGCGTGCCGCGGCGCGCGCCGCCATCCGCGCCGCACCGGTCATAGGATAGCCGCCGTACAGCAGTGCGTGGCCACGGCTGTACTTATTAGCCGTGGCCTGCAGTTGCGGCAGTTTTCCCCGCCAAAGCGCCGGCGCATTTTCCCAAGTATCCAGGGCGACTGAGCTGATGAGGGCATGCGGGATGCCGATATCGGCGACCACAACTTCGCCGCATAAATCGCGTCCCGGCAGGAGTAAGTGGCCTGGTTTCTTGCGCATGAAAGTAACGCTGCAAACGGCCGCGGTAGCTCCCCAGTTCTCGCCACCGTCTCCGGTAACGCCGCTCGGCATGTCCACCGCCAGAATCGGCACTGCGCGCCGTCTGGCAAATGACAATGTGTCGATAACCCGCATATCCACGCGGCGACTCAAGCCCGCCCCGAATACCGCGTCGATGACGAGTTCGGCCTCCTCGATGCAAGCCGGACCTAAGGGCTCAACGGGACCGTGCCAGCGCTTTGCATGATACTGGGCGTCGCCGCGCAAGGCTTGTATGTCGCCCAACAGAGCGACGCGCACGGGCCAACCGGCTTCGGCCAATACGATCGCGACTACGAAACCGTCGCCGCCGTTATTTCCCGGTCCACACAGGACCGTGACTGGTCGCGGCGTCCAGCGCCGAGCCACTTCCCGTGCGACGCTCTCTCCAGAGCGCTGCATAAGATGCGCGCCCGGCGTACCGGCTTCCATCGCCAATCGATCCGCCTCTCGGGTCTGTGCGACGCTCAGCAGTGAGCAGATCACAGGCGCCCGACCACCGCGCCGACGGCAGTGGTGACGGCCATTGCCAACGCGCTCCAAAAGGTCACCCGCAAAGCGCCTGTGCGCATATTGGCGCCGCCTACCTTGGCCGACCAGCCGCCGAGAAAGAGCAGGCATGCAAGGCCTGATAAGGTGATTGCAGGAATGAGATACCGGGTTGGAGCGACAGCTACGACCGTCAGAGGCAATACCGCGCCGATGGAGAAGCTTGCGGCCGAGGCGAAGGCCGCCTGCAATGGGCGCGCTCTGTTTCCCGGCGAAATGCCCAATTCGTCCCGGGCATGTGAGCCCAACGCATCATGTGCCATGAGCTGATCGGCCACCCGTCGGGCGAGGTCGGGATCGATACCGCGCCGTATGTAAATCTCCGAGAGTTCACGCCGCTCCCCTGGAAAATCATCGCGTAATTCCGCCCGCTCCTGCGCCAGCGCCGCCGCTTCGGTGTCGGCTTGGCTGTGAACGGAGACGTATTCTCCCGCCGCCATGGACATGGCGCCTGCGACCAAAGCCGCCGTGCCGCTGACCAATAGAGTAGCGTGTGAGCTGTGTGCGGCTACAAGGCCCAATAACAAACTAGAGGTCGATACGATCCCGTCGTTGGCTCCTAGCACGGCCGCGCGCAGCCAGCCCGCCGTGCCCAACTGATGGCGGTCATGATCTTTAGGCCGCATGTTGTTCCTGTATATGCGAACAGGCCGCGAGAAGTGGACCGCTTAGAATAAGCGGGTTAGTCTTTACCTGAAACAATAACCCATGCCTGGATCTGGCACTAAAGCGAAGGGAAGTCTTCAATGTACAGTCCTCGGTTCTGGATCGAGTGGCTTGATCGTCTCGATCGCGTGCTGAAAAGCGCCCGCCAAGACGTCGCTGTCCTCAAGCGAGCGGTTAGCCCGCGCAGTCTCGAGGCGATTCAGCGCTCCAAGCGACAGCTTTGCGGGCTCCTTAATGACTTGCGGTTGTTGGATCGCGAAGTGCTCGCAAGCACCCCCCCGCACGGCGCGGATAAGCTGCAAAAAGCGCTGGACATGACCGTAACACAATTGGGCAGTCTTGCTGAGATTCCGGCCTCGAGTGCGCCTGGCGTGCTTGATACGATGTTGGCGGCCAGCGATGCGGCGTTGCGCGACAGCTGTTATGAAGCGGCGATGTTGCTGATGCCGAGCCGCAGGCGTGCATAGCACCTTGGCCGCGCTCTGCTAATCAAGCCTTGGCGGTTTTGGGTCCCCATATATACCAAAGTATGAAGCCCAGCACCGGCAATACCAGAACCACCACCGTCCACAACACTTTATTTCCAGTATCGGCGCGGCTTTGGAAAATGTTCACGATCGCCCAGACATCGGCAATCAGAACAATTAGCCCGCCGAAACCACCCTGATATCCCATGGCCTTCCCCTAAGTGAATCTTAAGGCGCCCAAACTACACGGTTGTGCAGCGTTAGGGGAGATGCAACACAGCAATCAGTTGTTGACGAAGAACTGGTGAAGCTGATGCAAGTTGATGACGACGTCGTAGCGTTGGCCTCGCGGCAAGGCAGGTCCGCTGTCGAAGTCATAGCGGGAATCCAAATTCGCCACATTGGGATGCAAGTCATGCATTGCTCGCTTGAACATTTCCCGCGGCACCCACTCGGAATTGGACGATAGCGAACCAAATTCATCGTGATAAATGGATGCGGTCGATATGTCCGCGGGACTCGAGGCGATGGCGAAAACGCGCGGTGGCACCGCCGCTAAGTGCACTTGCTTGGCGCCCGCAAGGATCAGGTGCCATTCATTGCCCTGGGGCACCGCGATCAGGGCATAAACATGGTGTTGGGCGGTGAAGAATGCGATTGAAACGGCGAGCATAGCCACCAGCCGCCGAGCGTTGGCGCTCCACTGCTGCGTAAGCGTGCTTACCGAGGCTACGAGAAAACACAGCAGAACGCCGCTCATGGCTAAGATGGTGCGATAGGTCGCATAACGCTCCGATGCGATCAGGCTCACTGCAAAGGCAAATACCGGAAGGCCCGTCAACCCGATCAGCCAAACTATCGCGCGAGCCGCGCCATGTCGGCGCCACTCGATGAACACAGCTGCGATGAGAATGGCACCGACGAGCGAGGCACACGCCAAGTAAAGACCATGGTCGCGCAGACTGTTGTCGTTCAACACGAACAAACTGAGCGCATTCGGCAGCGGCTCTTGCAGGAACCAGGCGAGTTTGTCGCCCCAGTGTGATTCAAAGGCAATCCGGCCCGACTTCACAAACACGTGCGTGGCGTACAGCACCGACATCACACCGTAAGCCAGGCCCAGAGTGCCCGCGACGAATCCAAGGTGGATGCCCAGCCATCGCGCCGATTGCGGCAGCGTGCGCTGCCGCTGAGCGATCAACGCCCCCGTCAACGGCACCAGATAAAACATTGCACTGGGTTGGTAGATGAGCGCACTGACCAGCATGAGTCCAATCGCCACCGCCCATTGGCCTACCGCGCGTCCGACACCCGCACGAAGTCCCAGTACCAGCGCGCCCTCTACGGTAAAGAATCCGCCGACGGCCAATAGGGCGGTAACGGCGTAGGGCCAACCTATCGCCCAGCCGGCAATGACTTGCGCCGATGGCGCGAGCGCAAGAAGCACTGCGAAACACAGACTAGTGTTCGAGGACCAGCCGACTGCTCTTAGTCCCCGGAAGGACACCCAAGAGATGGCGCCCAGCAGCAGCGCTGCCAAAAAGCGCATCCACTCAAGATTTTGCACCGAGCTTGTTTGTCCATAGGTTGCCTGCAGCAGCCAGCCGTAGATGGGGCGCGCGTGCGAGGCGCAGAATTTCACAACCTTGCCAACTTCCTCGTGAGCCTCGCGCAAATTTGAATAGTCGTCGCGCAAGCCATAGTCGTGAAAGGTGGCGGGCCAATAGGCGATCAGGGGCACCAGGAATAATACGGCAGTGAGTAACCAGGCGCGGACGCGCAGAGCGATGCCCGTCTCAAGGGCGGCGCCAGAACCAATAGGGCGGGAGATCCCCGCCTCGCCCAGAACGCTTTTAGGAACGCTGCTCATGTTCGCGAATGTTACTCGTCATGCTGCGATGCACCAACCAGCGGTAGTTCACCGCCGGCCGACCGCAATCAATACCAAGGATCCAGGGTGAAAAGTTTTCAGCCAAGGCGGATTCTATCGACGACGGGCTGAAATTCAGTGCCGAATTTCGAGAAAATGCGTTAAATATCTGTTAACTACCGCTGGCGTGAGCCAAGGCGGGGGATCGTCTAAGCAGGTGTACGTGCGGGCCTCAAGCGGCAATGCACACATTTTTGCCGCTGTGTTTGGCGCGGTACAAAGCCAAATCGGCGCGCTCGAATGCCGCTCCGGCCGGATCCTGGTGTTGCAATTCGGTCAGGCCGCAACAGACCGTTACGCGCACCGGGGTACCGCGGAAATGAAAGCGCAACGCTTCGACTGCCGCGCGAAGCTGGTTTGCGATAACCATGGCCTCGGCGATTTTTGTGCCGCTCAACAAGACTATGAACTCCTCACCGCCGACGCGTGCGACGAAGTCATTCGGCCGCATTACCGTCATGAAACAGGCGGCCACGCTCTGCAACACCCGATCGCCGGCGCGGTGACCGTAGCTGTCGTTTATGGCTTTGAAATTATCCAAATCCCATAGCAGCATGACCACCGAGGTTTCGGAACCTGCTGCTCGTCCCGTCTCTGCGGCAATCCTTTCCTCAAATGATCGTCGATTGGCGATGCCGGTCAACGGATCGATGCGCGCTTCTTGTTTCTCGCGGTCCAATTTCGAGTGCAGCTCAGTGGCTTCGCGTTCTAGTTCGACGATCCGCGACCGCATGCGTTCGGCTCGGCCGGTGACTTCCAGCAATCGGACTTCCTCGCGAGCGCGAAAATTCCCGACATGTTCTACGACCCGTTCCAAGCGCGCATTCACCAACGATTGCAGGACGCCCAATTCTGTGGCGCTGCCGGCCTCTTCGGTGAGCGCGCGCACCTGGGTCATGACAGTCTCGTTGTAGGTTTGCGTGTCATCAAAATGGCTGCGCTCTGCATGTTTAGAGTCGCTCAAGTATCCGGCCATTTCTTCGAGACGATTGGTGACTTCAGAGAGAATCGCCGCGGTCTGCTGTCGTTCGTGCGTTAAACGCTCACTTCTTTTGTGCACCAGGTCTGCCGTTCGAGCGATGATGCCCGCTACCGCCGCATCGTTTTTTGCAGTCGCGAGTTCCGCGATCAGCGCCTGTACCGCTGATGCGCCGCCCTCGGTCGGCGGCAACCGCTCCAGCAGAGCCTTGACCGCCAGGCGCGTGTGCGTATCGGTGGCCGCGAAGGTGATCGTGGGGATCGGCGACACGGCATCCACGGCCACAACCGTGGTAGTGAGGGATTCCGTAAGACGAGCGAGCTCGTCCGCATCCGCGTTGCGCCGATTGGCGGCTGCAAGCCGCATCAGTTCGTCATCGAGTTGGGGATTCACGCCCATTCCGGCTGCGCAAAGCCGTCCCACCAAGCGCCGCAAGACTTCCTCCACTTGCCGCCAGCGCAGCTCTTCGGCTTCCGCTTCGATTAACGAATCGCGATACTTTTGTTTCCAGTCAACATTTTCGGACATGACATCGCCCCTCGCAGCGCGAGCCGCAGTGCGCAAGGCGGCGTAAACTCAGCTCATGTGCCGCTGTTTTGTAAGCCCCGATGGGGCGTCCCTGGAGCGCGAATTCAAGATCGCGCGCGGTCAGGTGAAGTGCGCTGCGAATTTTAATACCACCCCCTCGCAACAAATTTGCGCCATTCGCGCCTCTGGCGGTGTGACCGAGGCGCTGCTCATGATGTGGGGTGCGAAGGGGAAACGCGGCAGTTTCAACGCCCCCCTCGAAGGGCCCGCTAGCAGCGCCGCCGCACGAGTGCGTTGGGAAAAATGGCACCGCTGTATTGTACCGGCGCTGGGCTTCTACGAATGGCATGTCGATCCGGACGGGAGCAAACGACCATACTATATTCACTTGGAGGACCAGGATGTGTTCGGCTTCGCTGCATTGTGGTGGGAATCGAAGGCGGATGCGAACACGGTCACACGGTTCTGCAGCCTTATTTCGCTCGGCGGGAATCAACTGATGGCCGAAATCGACAATGCCAAGCGCCGAATGCCTGCAATCCTCATGCGCGAACAGCGGGAGCCGTGGCTCTTTGGGACCACCGCAGCGGCCGCAGCGGCACTTTGCCCCTATGCCGATGAACTCATGGTGGCCTATGCGGTGAGCACCCGAATCGACTCGCCGCAAAATAATGACGCGAGTGTACTCGAACCGCTGCAAACAGACGTTTATTGAGCATTCCTTGATGCAAGTCCCATCGTACGAAAGTGCCGAAGGATACCCTGTGAGCGAAGGATCGCCACCATGCCGGGAATTGCACTTTTCTTTGCATCATTGCTCGCCGCTTCAGGCGCCGTGGCGGCTCCCAAAATTTACACATATTTGGACGCACAAGGGTTGCGTCACTACACGGATGTTCCGGACAACAATCGCTATCGATTGCTGATTTTATCCCCTAACGATCGAACCGTGAGCGGTGAGCGTTATGACCTGCGGCGACTCGCAAGAGCGTCGCAGTACGATTCGATCATTGAGCATGCCGCAGTTTCGGCCGCCATCGAAGCGAATCTGCTGCGTGCCGTTATCGTTGTGGAATCGGGATTTAATTCTCGGGCTGTTTCAAAACGCGGCGCCGTGGGACTCATGCAGTTGATGCCGGCAACAGCGAGCCGCTTTGGGGTGCGTAATGCCTATGATGCGCGGCAGAACGTGCACGGCGGGGCTCTTTATTTAAAGTTCCTCATGGACCATTTTGGACAGGATATGCGTTTGGCACTGGCGGCCTATAATGCCGGCGAAGCGGCGGTGGAGCGCAATGGCAGGCAAATCCCGCCTTACAGCGAAACCATGGCCTACGTCCCGAGAGTGCTGAAAATCTACAGGATGCTTGCGCAGACACGCGCCACCTAGGCTGCCCGGACTCTGCGGGCGACTTCACTTGCGGTTAATCATGGCTTACCAAAGTGGCATTCTGGCCCACGCGGATCCCACCCGGCATTACGTGTTTGAGCGGCTGAGAGGTGGGCCCGTGCGTTGCCAAGATCACCGTCCGAACGCCCGTCAGCCGTCCCGATCAAATCGCCGCTCAAAAAATGTGCCGTCGGACTATCATCGGCGCGAGGGGCTGGGCTGCCTTGCTCGATGCCTAGATGTCTGCAAAACTCTTAGGGGAATTCACATGAGGTTGGCGCCGGATAGATCCTTGACAGCTTGGTTCGCGGCTTTTGCGGCCTGCATGTTCGTCCGTCAAGGCGCAGCCGAGGTGCTGAGCAGCGGGCCGAATGGTTTCGAAGTCCGGGAGACCGTGCGAGTTTCGGCGGCGCCGCAAAAGGTCTACGCGGCACTGCTGCAGCCTTCCCGGTGGTGGAGTTCCAGCCACACGTTCTCTGGAAACGCTGCAAATCTCACCTTGGAAGCAAAAGCGGGCGGCTGTTGGTGCGAGAGCTTACCCGGGGGCGGTTCGGTCGAACATATGCGCGTCGTTTACCTCGCGCCCGCAAAGACTTTGCGCTTACGCGGCGCGCTCGGGCCCTTACAGGGATTGGCAGTGGAAGGCACCATGACCTGGAGCTTGAAGGCCAGCGACGAGGCAACTGATATCTCCGTAACCTATGCGGTGGGCGGCTATAGCAAAGAACCCTTTGAGGCCGCAGCGAAAGGGACCGACCAAGTCCTGGGCGAGCAACTGCAGCTGCTGAAAAAACTTATCGAAGGGTAGCCGGCTTGACTGCAATAGCCGCGATTTCGAAGCGCGCCCCACGCACCAGTTTGGGAACGCCGATAAATGCGCGCGCCGGATAGTGATCGTGGAAATAGGAACGATAGACCGAATTGAATTTGTCGTATAGATCCAAATCCGTGCAGTAGATAGTGACGGAGACCAGATCGGCAATGCTCAAACCGCCACTTTGTAAGGTCTGCTTGACGGCGTCCATCACCGATCGGGCTTCCGCTTCGGCCTCCGCTGGAATTTTGCCGGTCGTCGGGTCGACCCCTAAATGACCAGCCACATAAAAGGTCCCGCCCACCATGACGCCGCTGCTGTAAGGCGCGGCAGTTTTCGGATCAGCGCCAGCGGGGGTGATGAACGTGCGGTCCGTGTCGGCGGCGTGAGCCGCCAAGGCAGTGAAACCTAAGGCAACTATAGTCATGACCTTACGCATGAAAACCCCTCCTAGGCTTTTGGGAGCGCGCCGGTGGGCGTCAGTTTATCGATGGCTTGAGGCAGAGCTTGGGAAAGCTTCGCCGCCAACACGTCCGGCGACAGCCCCGCTTTCGCGGCCAGCTCTTTCAAGGTATCGACGCCGAAGGCCTGATGAATTTGGTCGGGGGAAATAGGCTGATTCGCACCGGTGCCGACCCAAGAGCGCACGGTGCCTGCCAACCCCTGCTGTTCCAACTGAGCGACGATGCCTTGCACGCCGCCATGCTTTTGAATGAGGTCGTTCACCACTGTCGCCATTTCGGCGCCGACTACTCCGCCCAGTACTCCGTCAAACATGCCCATGAAGTATCCCTTTGAAAGTTGGTTAAAAGGCAAAGACCGGGTTTGCGGCCACCGTTTCGAGTTTTTTCAGGTGACCAGGAGGTTTAGTTTTGTCCGTGATTCCATATCCGCCACTCAGCGCTAACTTATCGGACATTTTAACGGTAAGCGCAAGGTCATCGTGCAACATCATGCAATTGTCCTGCCAATCTCACGGGTG
>JANYAD010000103.1 GCA_025355165.1 Gammaproteobacteria bacterium
AGAGTCGCCGAATAGACATGGAAAAGTTCATCGGCACTCGGTGCAATTTCCACTTGGGTGCTTTGGCCAATCCCGATGGGGAGAACGAAGCCCCCGGAATAGTCCGTATGCTCCCCCAATAGATTTACCCTGCCGGGAGCCGTGCAGACCGCGACCGGCAAGCATTTAAATTGAGCCTCGAAACTCATGCGAGCTCCACTGATACAGCCTGCAGTTGGCGCGCTATCTCTTCGGGAACGGAATCGCACGCGAAGAGACCGGCCGCTAATTCCGTGCCGGCGAGGTATTTGAGCTTCTCACGTGTTCGATAAGGGGGATAAAATTCGATATGCAAGAGCGATTCGGGATGGGGCTGGCCGTCCGTGGGGGCCTGAAACCACGCCATGACATAGGGAAAGGGACGCTGCCACAAGCCATCAAATTTCATCAACACCGTCTTCAGGGCCCGCGCCAAGTCCGAGCGCTCATCAGGAGTCAACTCATAGAGATAGGGTACCGCGCGCCGGGGAGCAACCCAGACTTCGTAGGAATAGCGAGCGCAGACGGGCACGAAGGCCACGGCATGCGCTCCGGCGTAAAGAATCCGTTTGTTATCGTCGATCTCTTCAATGATGAGATCCTGGAGCAAAGCTCGGCCCGTTTTTTCGAAATGCGCCAGTGATTGCTCATGCATACGGCGCGGCAGCGGGGGTACGAAGGGATAAGAATATATTTGGCCGTGCGGATGGGCGAGCGTGGCTCCCACTTCCAAGCCCCGATTTTCAAATGGAAGAACATATTGAATTCGCTGATTTTCGCCATTGAGTTGTGTGTGGCGTCCCCACACTTCGAGCAGCAATTCAATATGATCTAGAGGCAGGCTGCCAAGGGATGTATTCTCATCCTGGGAATACACCACTACTTCGCAATGGCCGCTCGCCGGGAGGGTGGCCACTATCGTATGGGCCGGGACAGCGGCAGTGAGGGACAAGGTAGGAAAGAGATTATCGAAAACCGCGATGTCATAGCATCCGGCAGGCAATTCCGTGGGAGCCGTTGCCTCGGTGGTCGGGCGCAGCGGATTGGATTGGGCAGAGGGTAGAAAGGTTCTGCCCTGTCGATGCGGCGCATAAGCAACCCACTCACCTCGTAAGGGGTGCCATCGAAGGTGGGGATTATCGGCGAGCGCTGCTGCCTTTTGCGGGGCCGGCGCGGGACCCTCACACACGATGGGCGCACGTCCGTAAAGACGCAAAGCCCGACCGTCCGGTTTGATCAATTCCAGGCTATGCATGGTCAAAGTGCGGGCAACAGAGGTGCCTCGCCACGGACCGCAGCTTCGATCTTTTCAAGCGCAAACTTGGGAATGCGATCCGCGGTCAATAGGCCGTTCGACTCTTGAAAGGTGTCTGCGAATTGCGTGTAACAAAATCCGCTGAACATGGCGGTAGTCCGGACCACTTCGATCAAAGAGGTCACGCACTGCTCAAAGGCTGCCGCGTCAGCGGCGACCGTGTAGCCCCATTCTTTCGAGAGTGTCGAAGATTTTCCAAGCTGCGCAATGCCCCCGAACTCGGTGAGACAGATCGGCTGACCGCGGTGCGGAAAGCCGTCGAGCGTCAGAATCCGTCCGGCAGCCCAGCGACGGTCGACCAGTTCCTGCGGCTTGACTTCCGGCCCGTAGCGCGCTCTGAAGTGAGCGGGATCTGAGTCATAATCGTGTATTCCGATGATGTCGGTGGCCGAACTCTCCCACCCGTCATTTCCGATCACGAGTCGAGTGGGATCTAACGTTCGGGTGAGGTGATACAGCGCGGCGACTGCATCCCGTGATGCCGCTACCAAACTCAAATCCGGCACCCCCCAGGACTCGTTAAAAGGTACCCATACGATAATGCACGGGTGACTGCGATCTCGAGCGATGACTTCCGCCCACTCTCGCAGCATGCGATTGATCGCCCGGTTGGTGAACCGATAAGCGCTTGGCATCTCTTCCCACACCAATAGGCCGAGAACGTCGGCCCAGTACAGATAGCGCGGATCCTCGATCTTTTGGTGCTTGCGCACGCCGTTAAACCCCATCGCCTTGGTCAGCTCAACGTCCTGGCGCAGTGCGTCGTCGCTCGGCGGCGTCATCAGCGTATCCGGCCAATACCCCTGATCCAGCACGAGGCGCAGCCCGTAGGACCTGCCGTTCAGCAGAATTTTTTCACGCTGCGCGCTGATGCTGCGCAGAGCGGTGTAAGAAGACACTCGGTCGACCACGACTCCGTTTTGCGTGAGCTGCAGCTCCGCCTCTAGCAACGTAGGGCGCTCGGGCGACCACAGCAATTCGTTGCGAAAATCGTCCAC